>JAJYMD010000050.1 GCA_021787255.1 Actinomycetes bacterium
GGCCGTGACCACGACGGGCCGTCCGACGTACCACTCGTCGGCCGTCGAGTAGTCGTCGATCGCGCGTTCCAGCCACTGACGGACCCGAGCGTTCCAGATGGCCACGCCCGCGGGCCCGCGTCGGTGCGCGCACAGGATCCGCCAGCTCGCGAGGGCGGCGAGCGCTGCGCCGCCATCTCCAGCTCTCGCCGCCTCGACCACCAGGGAACCCGAGCTGGTTGCGAGACGGTGGAGCGGTTCGAGCTGCTCGGGGTCGGCCTCGGCGGGGTCGGCTTGCAGCCATTGGAGCCCCGTGCCCTCTTCACCGGCGCTGAGCGTGTCGAGGGCCGCGTCGGGGTCGCCGCGCCGGATCGCTTCTGCGAGGTCGGCGAGCGCCCCTGAGAAGCGGTGGTTGGTCCTCAGCACGACGATCCCGTCGCCGATCGCCGGCCCGGTGGGCACGGTGAGCTCGGGAGAGAGCCTCACCCCGGTCATCGCCTCCAGCTGCGCGCCGAACGAGGCGCGCGTCCGCGAACGGCTGGACGCTGGTCCCACGATGTCGCCGAGCACGGCTCCGGCTTCCACCGACGAGAGCTGCTGTGCGTCGCCGACGAGCACGAGCCGTGCGTCGTGGCGCACGGCTTCCACGAGGCGAGCCATGAGCCACAACGACAGCATCGACGCCTCGTCCACGATCACGACGTCGTGGGGGAGGCGGTTGCGGCGGTCGTAGCGGAACCGGCTCGCGTTGTCGGGCCGTGGTCGCAGCAAGCGGTGCAGCGTCGACGCGTGGAGACTGCGCAATTGCCCGAGGACCGCTGGGCTGAGGTCGAGCTCCTCGGCGGCGGCGCGCACCGCTTCCTGCATGCGGTTCGCCGCCTTGCCGGTCGGGGCGGCGAGAGCGACGAGCGGCAGCTCCGAACCGGCCGCGGACGCCTGTTCGCCCAACAGGCCGATGAGCTTCGCCACGGTCGTGGTCTTTCCGGTCCCGGGGCCGCCGACGATGACCACGAGGCCCCGCAGCGCAGCCACGGCGACCGCCCAGCGCTGCTCGGGGTCGGCGTCGCTCGGGAACAGACGCCCGACCGCCGCCGCCAGCCACAGGCCGTCGGTCGGTCGTCCGGCCGGCGCTGAGGGCTGCGACCCCACGCGTGCCACCAGTTGGGCCGCCACCTCCCGTTCGTCGCGCCAGAACCGGTCGAGGTACAGCGCGGTGCCGATCAGGCGGAGCGGCGCGACCCTCGCATCCTCCTCGCCGACCGCCACGAGGGGGCTCGCCGCGACCTTGGAGAGCCACGTGTCCGGGTCGGGCCACGGCAAGTCGTCCAGGTCTGTCTCCTCCTCCCCTTCGCTCTCTGCGACTGTCCTCAACGAGCGGAGGTCCGCTCGGATGTGCCCGAGACGCGGAGCCCGGACCGCGAACGCCGCGGCCAGCGCCACCAGCTCGTCGTCGTCCCCCCCGAGGATGCCCAGCCGCCGGGCGACGTGGACGTCGGCCGGCGCGAGCACGCCGGCACGGTTGAAGACACGGAGCAACGAGCCTGCCGGGAGCCCGAGCACGAGGGTCGCGTCGAGTGCCTCGGTCACGACTCCGCCTCGAAAAGCTCCGACATCCCGGTCACGAGCGCGGCGGGCGGGCGCCAGGAGAACACGCCGCAGGGCGTGCCGTCGACCGCCGGCGTCCCGGGCCCCGACATCCCGCGGAGGAAGAGGTAGAGGACACCCCCCAGGTGCACCTCCGGGTCGTAGTCCCGGAGCCGCCAGCGCAGGTAGCGATGCAAGGCGACCAGGTAGAGGATCGCCTGGAGCGGATAGTGCATCCTGAGCATCTCTGCCCGGAGCGCCGCAGGCCGGTAGTGCCAGGCGGAGAGCACCTCGTCATCGGGGCCCAGCCGGTTCGTCTTGTAGTCGGCGACGAAGTACCGCCAGGTGCCGCCGTCCCCACGGTGCTGCGTCGGCGTCCGGAAGACGAGGTCGAGGCTTCCGGTCAGATAGCCGCGCAGGCCCGTCTCGAGGAGCGGGTCCCGCAGCCGCTGCGCGTAGCCCGCCAGCGCGTTCTTTGACCCCGCGGCCTCGTGGAGCTCGAACAGCCGGGCCATGTCTCTCGTCGAGACGCCTCTCGCTGCGCCCGGCCGGTCTCCGCCGGCCAGCGGCAGCTCGAAGCCCATCTCGTCGATCCGGTCGGCCCGTCCGATCTGGGCCAGGCTGATCCCGCCGGGAAGCGGTCCGAGCGGCGTGGTGATCGACGCCCGCAGCGCAGCGACGAGCGGCTCCAGCGGCGCGGACGCCTCGAGGGGCGGCGTGCCCGACCCACTGATCCGCCGTGCGATCTCCCCCTCGAGGTCCGGAGCCGTGAAGTCGATCCGCTCGAGCACGCGGTGGACGAAGGTGCCGATGCCGGTGCCGCTCGGCAGGTCCGACCACAGCGATCGGACGTCGCGCATCGAGGGCTCTCCCGCGCCGTCCGGGCCGTCCCAGCCGTCCCAAACGCCGCCGGCCGCGCCCGCGCCGGTGCCGGCCGGCGCTCCGGCGAGCGGCTCGTCGATCGTCCCGAGGTCCTCGTGATCGTTCTCTGCGCCCTCTGCGCCCTCTGCGTCCGGACCGCCGTGGACGAGCGCCGTGATGCCCGAGTACGACGTCCTCGTCCAGCCCAGCTCGAAGGAGCGCCCGAAGGGCGCGGTGCCGAGCGGCGCGGC
>JAJYMD010000206.1 GCA_021787255.1 Actinomycetes bacterium
AGCTCACCGATCTCATCACGGCGCAGGAGGCGTACCAGGCGAACACCAAGGTGATCTCGACCAGCCAGCAAGTTATCCAGGCGCTCGAGCAGGCATGAGCGCGAGACCGGGCACGCGCGACGCCCCGGCGCTCTCGACGTGATGCGTGCCGTGCTGATCCCTGCCGACGACCCTCGGGTGCGCGGCTACGAGCTGCGCAACCAGGAGGTGATCGACCGGGCTCGCCTCAGGCGCCTGCGCCCGCTCGTCGACGTGGGAGCGCACCGGATCGCCGGCGCGCTGAGCGCCGACCTCCACCAGCCCGTGCATATCGCGGTGACGGGATTCGAGCAGGTGATCTGGGACGAGCAGCGCGCGGTGATGGAGGACCCGACGTTCGT
Source organism: Actinomycetes bacterium (assembly GCA_021787255.1). The sequence continues at coordinate 381 of JAJYMD010000206.1, forward strand.
CGCCGGGGCGGCGATGGTGGGCCTCGAGGGGCGGCTCGTCGTGCACGTCCCGGCCGAGCTGGCCCTTGCGCTGGTCGAGGTGCTGCTCGGCGGCACCGGCGACGAGCAGCCGGACCGCCTCGTGCTGACCGACCTCGAGCACTCGCTCATGTCCTCGCTCACCGACGGCATGTTCGCCGCTGTCCAGTCCGCCGTCGAGACGCTCGTCGACCTGCGGATCACGACCCTCCAGAAGCTCCGCAGCAGCATCTACCTGAAGATGGGGCGCCCGGGAGAGACGTGCCTGAAGATCGACCTGGAGGTCACCATCGCTGACCGTCGGACCCGTGCGATGTACCTCTACTGGCCGCTGGGTGTCCTCGGCCCGATGCTCGAGGCGCTCGACAGGATCGAAGGCGAGGACGACGTCGACGCGTCGAGGCGGTGGGCGAGCGCCGAGAGGCGCCTCCTCGGCGTCCCGATCGAGCTGCAGGTCTCGTACCCGCGGGTGCGCCTCACGACGACCGAGGTGGTCGGGCTCCGTGTGGGCGACGTCATACCGCTGCGGATCGACAGGGACGACGACCAACCCCACCTCGACGTGATCGCAGGCGGGCAGTGCATCGGGAAGGCGGTGCCCGTGGTGCAGAACAAGCGCATCGCATGCACCATCGCATCCTGGAGGGAGGAGCGGACATGACCGAGATCGGATCGGAGAGACCGGATGGGGTGCCGCCCCAGCCGGGGGGCCAGGTGCCGCCCCAGCCGGGGGGCCAGGTGCCGCCCCAGCCGGGGGGCCAGGCCGGCGGTTGTGCGTCCCAGACGCTCCCCCTCGAGGCGCTGCACGACGTCGAGCTCGACGTGGAGGTCGTCCTCGGGCGCGCCCGCTTGCCGTTGCGGGCGCTCCTCGTGGCCCGGCCGCGCACCACGATCGAGCTCGACCGCGCTGTGCGCAGCGCGGTCGACGTCATGGTCAACGGCACCCTGTTCGCGCGCGGGGAGATGGTGGTGGTCGACGACGCCCAGATCGGCGTCCAGATCACCGAGGTCGTCGGCGCGACCATGGCTCCGGGCGCCTAGCCGTGCACGTCAGGGCCGGAATGCTCGCTGTGTCGCAAGGCGTCACCGCCGCCCCCGATGTCTCGGTCGGCCATCTCCTCCTCCAGATGGTGGTCGCCCTCGTGGTCGTCGTCGGTGGGATCTGGGTGCTGAGCAAGCTGCTGGCACGCACGCGGGTTGGACGCGGAGAGGCTCGGCTCGTCGGCGGCCTTCGTGTGGGCGGCACCCGTGCGGGCCCTCGTGGGAGCGCGCGGCGTGGGGGAGACGTCCGAGGGAGCGCTCCCGCCGAGCACTCGCTCGCCGTCATCAGCCGCAGGCCCGTCGGCAAGGGCAAGTCGATCGCCGTCGTGGGCGTGGGCGCCCAACGGTTCCTCGTCGGCATCGCCGATGCCGGGTTTACGCCGCTGGGCGAGCTGGGCCCCGGGGGTCCGGAGGATCTCGACGATCGCATCCCCCTGCCAGATCCCGCGCCGGCCGGTCCCGGTGCGGGTGTCGCCCCCAGTGCCGGCGCGCCCGGGGCCCAGGGCGCTCGCTCGTGGATCGAGGCGCTGCGAGAGGCGACCGCCCGGCGCTGACCGGGCGCCAGCCGTCGTCCGACCGACCGCAGACATGGGACGGAGCCGTCTGCTCGCAGCAGCCGGGCAGATCAACATCAACCTCGGGAGCGCGCTCCACAAGCCGTCGTCGAGCGTCCTGGTCATCTTGGCGCTGGCGGTGCTCACGCTCGCGCCGTCGATCCTCATCCTCCTCACCGGGTTCACTCGGATCGTGATCGTCCTCGGGCTCACCCGTCAGGCGCTCGGGCTCACGACGACGCCGCCGAACCAGGTGCTGGTGGGGATCGCGCTCTTCATCAGCGTCTTCTTGATGGAGCCGACGCTCTCGACGCTGAACCACGTCGCCCTGCAGCCGTACCTCCACGGGCACCTGACCGCGGCGCAGGCGTTCGGGAGAGCAGAGGTGCCGCTGAAGAAGTGGATGCTGCGTCAGACGGGACGCCAGGAGCTCGCGCTCACGACCCGAACCGCACACCAGAGCGGGCTGCGCCCGATGGCCGACCCCCTCGCGACCGTCGTACCCGCATTCCTGCTCACGCAGCTGAAGAGCGCGTTCATCATCGGGTTCGTCATCTTCGTCCCCTTCCTGATCGTCGATCTCGTGGTCGCGTCCACGCTGATGTCGATGGGGATCGTCATGCTGCCACCGACCCTCGTGTCGCTCCCCTTCAAGCTCCTGCTCTTCGTGCT
>JAJYMD010000491.1 GCA_021787255.1 Actinomycetes bacterium
CGGCTGTGGATCCGAGCCGACGGGAAGCTCCCCGACGACCCGCTGCTGCACGCGTGCGTAGTCACCTACGCGTCGGACCTCTCGCTCTTCGACACGATCCTCCACCCGCACGCGGTCCGCTGGGGAGACCCCGACTTCATGGCGGCGAGCCTCGACCACTGCATGTGGTTCCACCGCCAGTTCCGCGCGGACGAATGGCTGCTCTTCGACACCGACTCGCCTGTCGCGGCCGGGGGCCGCGGCCTGTCGAGGGGGTTCCTCTTCGACCGAAGCGGCCTCCTCGTGGTCTCGATGGTCCAAGAGGGCCTGGTGAGGATGCGAAGGCGGTGAACGGGCGTCGGCGAGCGCCGTCGGTGGCCGGGCGTCGGCGAGCGCCGTCGGTGAACGGGCGTCGGTGGCTGTCAGGTCTCCCGGCGATCGCGCATCGGCACGTAGTCGCGGAGCTCTGGGCCGATGTAGAGCTGCCGCGGCCGTGCGATCTTCGAGTCCTGGTCGAGCATCTCCTGCCAATGGGCGAGCCAGCCTGACGTCCGCGGGATCGCGAACAGGACCGGGAACATCTCCAGCGGGAACCCCATGGCCTGATAGATGAGGCCCGAGTAGAAGTCGACGTTCGGGTACAGCTTGCGCGAGGTGAAGTACTCGTCGTCAAGCGCGATCTCCTCGAGCTTCAGGGCGATGTCGAGGAGCGGGTTCTTGCCGGTGACGGCGAAGACCTCGTCAGCCGCTCGCTTGATGATCTTCGCCCTCGGGTCGTAGTTCTTGTAGACGCGGTGGCCGAAGCCCTGGAGCCGGACGTGGCCGTGGCCCGCCTTCACCGCGTCGATGAAGGCGGGCACGTTCTCCATCGACCCGATCTCGGTCAGCATGCGGATGACCGCCTCGTTCGCGCCCCCGTGGCGTGGGCCGTAGAGCGCGGCGCACGCGGCCGCGCAGCACGAGTACGGGTCCGCGTGCGACGATCCGACCACCCGCATCGCGGTGGTCGAGCAATTCTGCTCGTGATCCGCGTGAAGGATGAACAGGATGTCCAGCGCGCGTGCGAGCGCCGGGTGCACCTGATAATGCGGCTCGGCGACCTTCCACATCATCGAGAGGAAGTTCGACGCGAAATCAAGCGAATTGTCGGGGTAGACGAATGGCATTCCGACGCTGAACCGGTGAGCTGCCGCGGCGAGCGTCGGCATCTTGGCGATCAGGCGGACGATCTGCTTCTGGCGCGAGACCGGGTTGAAGATGTCCTTCGCATCGAGGTAGAAGGTCGAAAGGGCGGCAACGGCCGACACGAGCATGCCCATCGGGTGGGCGTCGTAGTGGAAGCCGTCGAGGAAGCGCTTGCGCACGTTCTCATGGATGAACGTGTGGTACGTGACGTCGTGGCGCCACTCCTCGAACTGGCTCTCGGTCGGCAGCTCGCCATGCAGGAGGAGGTAGGCGACCTCGAGGTAGGTCGACTCCTCTGCCAGCTGTTCGATGGGATAGCCCCGGTAGCGAAGGATCCCCGCTGTGCCGTCGAGGTAGGTGATCGCGCTCTCGGCCGCGGCGGTGGACATGAAGCCCGGATCGAAGAACCAGATGCCGTGCAGGATCTTCGCCCACTCGGTCGCGCTGATTCCGCCGTTCACGATCGGGATCTCGTGGCTGTCACCGCTCCGGTTGTCGGTGATGGTGATGCTCTCGGTCACGGGCGAACGCCTCCTGTGGCTGTCCGGTCGGGTTCGATGCGGACGGGGTCCGCGAGGCACTGCATGGACCGCACCTCGTGCAGCACCCAGTCGATCCTACGGTTCGCGTGGACGGCGGTCGAACGCACACCTTCTACTTGCGGCGGTAGCGGAACCGGTCCCCGACGGAGGGCGCCGACGCACCGCCGGGGTTGGACACGCGCACCGAGACGGTCCCAGTGCCCGGGGGTGAGACAGCTGTGACCTGGGTGCTCGAGATGACCCTGAATCGTGCGGGCCTGGAGCCGAAGGTCACCGAGCTCACCCATGTGAACCCCGAGCCGAGAATCGTCACGTCGGTGCCCCCCCGTTCGCCACCCCTTGCGGGCAGGAGCTGGGCGACCACGGGCGGGCCCGGTGGCGCGATGCGGGCGGAGACCGTGTCCGAGGTGAGCGCGCCCACCGCGTCCGGCGACGGCGGTACGACCGCCACCGTGACGGTGTAGCGGTGCCCTGGCGCGACGGAGACCGGCGGCAGGCTCACCGTCCGCGAGCTTCGAGCGGAGAGGCTGACCCGCCGAGCTCTCCGCCGCTGCGCGGCGACCCTCCCCTGTGCCCCCCCGCTCGCGACCTCTCTGACCGTGACACGCACCACGATATTCCGCTCGGCCACGTTGCCGTCGTTCGCGACCACCACGGACACGCCGAGACGGCCGGTCGGCGGCACGACCGCGACCCCTTGTGTCGCCGTCGGAGCGGGCACCGGCGCGGGTGTGAACGCCAGAGTGTGGGCGAGGAGCTCGACCCGCCGGATCGGAGCCAGCGTGGCCGACCCGGTGAGCGAGTCGACCAACGCGAGCGCGCCTTCGGACGTCCAGACCCTCGTCCGGCCCGACCAGACCGAGGGCGGCAAGGTCGCGTGGCCGGGAGCCGACCGCAGCGCCTGGCGGCCGGCGTCGTAGCTTCGGTCGCTCTGCGCGAGGAGCCGGCCCACCTTCAG
>JAJYMD010000479.1 GCA_021787255.1 Actinomycetes bacterium
ATGACCGGCACCTCTCCCATGTAGTTGGTCACGTAGTCGCCGGGGTTGCGCACCATGTCCTCGTGGCCGACCGGCAGCCAGGCCCCCTCGAAGACCCGCTCCTGCTCGCGGCGGTAGACCTCCTCGTCGAAGTAGATCGGGGGGAACACGTGCCCCTGCTCCCAGTCCACCAGGCTCTTCAGCTCCTCGAGAACCGACATCGGACCTCAGCTTCCTGTGCCGTCCCGTCCGGCACCTCGTCGTGACGCGTGCTGCCTGCCGAGCTCGCTACTTGCCGAGCTGCAGGCCGAGCCGGCCGTCCGGGAGCACTCGGCGGTGGCCCCACGTGCTCGTCAGCCCGGACCCGCCCTGCTCGCCCCGGCTCCACCGCTCCGGGGAGACGCTCCGCCCGCCGTGCCCGTACTCGATGTCGAACCCGGACGGGGTCCGCAAGTAGAACGAGACCATCTGGTCGTTCCAGTGCCGGCCGATGGAGACGGTCATCTGGGCCAGACCGTCGAGGCACCGGTCCATCGCCCGGCCGACCGCGTCGAGCTCCCCCACCTCCATGAGGACGTGGCCGAGACGGCTCGGCTCGGTGGTGGCGAGGAGCGCGATGCTGTGCTCCCGGGCGTTGGGGCTCATGAACACCGCCCGGAGCGTCCCGTCCTCGGCCGCCTTTCCCTCCCGCACCTGGAACCCGAGCACCTTGGTGTAGAGCTCCACGGACTTGGCGCAGTCGCTCGCGAAGAGCGTGACGTGGCCCATGCCCTGGTCTCCGGTCACGAACGTGACTCCACGTGGCGACACGTACTGCGTCGCCGGGTCGCGCTTGCCGCCGTAGAACAGCTCGCAGCGGAAGCCGCTCGGATCGGTGAACGCGAACCAGTCCCTGCACCAGGGCGTGGTGCCGGTCCCGTCTTCGGTGTAGATGCCTGCGCCGTCGATGGCGCGACGGGCGGCGACCCACGCGTCGTCGCTCCTGCACTCCCAGCCGATGGCGACGTCCGGCACCAGCGGACCGGCGCCGTCGGGCAGCGGCGGCGCGCCGCCCTCCACGATGAAGCGGGCGACCCACTCGTCCATGCGAAGCAGCAGGCGCCGTTCCCCGTCCTCCACCGCCATCATCCCGACCACCTGCTCGGCGAACTGGCGCCACTGCACGAGGTCCGCACGCCACACCCGCACGTACCCCAGCCCGAAGACGGGAGATGTCCCCATGTCGACCCTCACTCGTTGAACCTCATTGCTCGTCGAACCTCGTTCCATGACCCACGTTCGTCGATCGTCCTTCCGTCGACCCACAATTCCTCTCGGCCGAACCCCCGCACACGGCTAGGCCGACCTCTGCGCCGACGAGTGATCGACGAACGCGCCGAACACCCTCGCGAAGTCCTCCGCCCGGTTCTGCGCCGCGGAGAAGGCCGTGCCCGGCGCGATCCACAGCCACGACGAGGGGCAGGCGGCGTGCCACTCGACCGCGTGGGAGAGCGGGTGCACGTCGTCGTCGACGTCGCCACGGGTGACCAGGGTCGGGAGCGTGATCGACTGCAGGTGGGGTCGCAGGGTCAGGTGCTCCTGGAGCGCGGGGTCGTTCCTCGCCCGGAAATAGAAGCCCACCGCGTCGCGCCAGTCCTCCCCGTGGAAGAGCTGCCACCGGATCCGGTCGACGGGGGCTGGATCGTCGAGATTGCCGAAGCGCGTGTTGAGCCGGCTGTTGGCTGCGTTGGCCACCGCCACGAGCGGAGCGTCGACCGTGAGCGTCTCGAACCGATCGGGGCGGTCGAGGACGACCCGCCCGGCGATGCGGGCGCCGAGCGAGCACCCGAGGACGTGGACCCGGTCGAGCCCGAGATGGTCCATGAGCGCGAACGTGTCGTCGCACCACGCGGTGGGCGACACCGCGTCGACGCGTTCGCTCCGGCCCAGGCCGCGCAGGTCCAGGCGGATGCAGCGGAACCTCGCCACCATGCGCGAGGCGAGTCCGTCGTAGACCTTGCTGGACGTCGCCGCGCCGTGCAACATGACCACAGGCGGCCCCGAGCCGGCGTCCTCGTAGTAGACCTTGACTCCATCCTTCGCGTTCAGGTGCACGGGCTATCCCTCCAGTGCGGTCTTGTGGGCTGCCTCGCCGAGGAAGAGGCGCCCCATGTCGTCTCGCTCGAGCAGGCTCTTGGGCGATCCGGAGACCTCGAGCCTCCCCCCGCTCAGGACGCACGCGTGGTGCGCCACTTCCAGTGCCTCCTTGGCACGCTGCTCCACGAGGAGCACGCCCGTGCCGCTCGCCGCCACCTGCGCCACGTACTCGGTGAGCACCCTGCGGGCGTTGATCGGCGAGAGGTTGGCGGTGGGCTCGTCGAGCAGGAGGACCGCAGGCGACAGCACCAGCGCCCGGCCGATCGCCACCAGCCGGCGCTCCCCTCCCGACAGGCGGCTCACTTCCCGGCGGAGCAGTCCCCGGAGCGCGGGGAACTCGCCGAGAATGGCGTCCACGCGCTCGCGCACGCGCCGCCGGGGGACGAGGAAGGCCCCCATCTCGAGGTTCTCCAGCACGCTCAACGACGGAAAGACGTTGTCGCTCTGGGGGACGTAGCCGAGGCCCTTCTTCGCGAGCCGCTCCGGCGACGTGCCGGTCACGTCCTCCCCCCGTAGCGTGACGGAGCCGGAGAACACCCTCGCCTCGCC
>JAJYMD010000003.1 GCA_021787255.1 Actinomycetes bacterium
CTCGAGCGCAGCGAAGTCGACCTCGATCCCGAGCCCGGGGCGCGTCGGCACGACGAGCTCGCCGTCGACGATGGACATCGGAGCGAAGAACTCGTCCTGCCAGGCGTGCAGACCCGCGTAGCTCTCGACGATCATTCCGTTGTCCACGGCAGCGACAGCGTGTGCACCGACATAGTGATTGCCGTGTGGGGCGACGGGCACGTGGTGGGCCGAGCAGAGCGCCGCGATCCGCACCCATTCCGTGAGACCGCCGGCTGTATGGGGATCTGCCTGGACGATGTCGGCTGCCTTCTCGGCGAGCAGATCCCGTACGCCCCAGCGCGTGTACTCGATCTCCCCGCTCGCGACCGCCATGTCGAGGGATCGGCAGACCTCCGCCGCTCCGCGCAGGTCGTCGGGCCAGCACGGCTCCTCGAACCACGCGATGTCGTAGGGCTCGACCGCACGCCCGAAGGCGATCGCCTCGACAGCACCCCATGCGTTGTTCGCGTCGACCATGAGCGAGACGTCCGGACCGATCGCGTCCCGAGCCGCACGCACCCGGGCGACGTCTTCGGCGAGCGGCGCGCCCCCGACCTTCATCTTCACCGCCCGGTAGCCGGAGGCGACGAAGCGCGCCATCTCCTCTGCAAGCCCTGTGGTCCCCTTGTCCGTCTCGTAGTAGCCACCTGCCGCGTAACAGGGAACCCGATTGCGAAAGCCGCCGAGCAGCACCGAGACAGGCTGGCCGTAGATCTTGCCTCGCAGGTCCCAGAGCGCGTTGTCCACCGAGCCGATCGCGGATATGGCGTCGCCTTTGACCACCGGCTTGCGCCAACCGGTGAACATCTGGTGCCAGAGCCGAGCCGCCGGCAGCGGGTCCGCCCCGACGATCCGCTCCCGGAGCGGGCCCTCGATCGTCTCGCGCTCGCGCGGTCCGGCAAAGGAGATGCCGACGGCACCGTCGTCGGTCCGGACCTCGACGAAGGTCACCTCCTTCTCCGTCGTCGTGAGGATCGCGTTGTGGTAAGGGCGCTCGAGCTTGCCCAGGTCGAACGAGCGCACCACCACGTCGGTGATCAGCATCTGGCCTCCCTTGCCGCATTGGCTGTTGATCCGCACATCGGTGCCCGACCCGTACGCTCCCGCGTGCTGCCCGAGGTCGGCTCAGCGCATCCCGAGTGCGGCGAGCTCGCGCTCGACTGACGCCATGGTCTCATCTCCGAGCGGCCCGTAGCCGATAGCACCGGCGTTCTCCCGGGCCTGGGCGACAGTGCGGATGCCGGGGATGGGGACGAAGGAGGCGCTGCGGGCAAGGAGCCAGCAGAGCGATCCCTGCGCGAGGCTGCGACCGTCGGAGCAGAGGAGCTCTCGGATCCCCGCGAGCGCGTCCAGGGTCTTTGCCTCCTTGCCGGTCTCGAAGTCGAAGCGGCTCCGCACGTCGTCGGAGGAGAAGGTCGTCGAGCGATCGAACTTGCCGGTGAGCGTCCCCATCGCCAGTGGGCCCCGATTGACCCCGGCGATCCCGTGGCCCTCGATCGCCTCGACGATCGCCGGGTTGTCGTCGACCACGTTGTAGTGCACCTGGGCGGATGCACAGTGCGGGCTCTGCGCGAAGACGGCGATGCGCTCGGGGTCGTCGGTGCTCCAGCCGAAGCAGCGGATCTTGCCTGCTTCGACGAGCTCGTCGAGTGTCGCCACGACCTCGACAGCGTGTACCGGGTCGAAGCTTGCGAGGTGGAACTGGTAGAGGTCGATCGTCTCGATGCCGAGCCGGGCGAGGCTCGCGTCGCACTGGGCACGGATACCGGACGGGGACGCGTCGGTGCCGGTCGCCTGGCGGGTCTCCTCGTCGAAGACGTTGCCGAACTTTGTCGCGATCACGAGCTCGTCGCGTCGACCCGCGATGGCACGGCCGACGACCCGCTCGCTGTGGCCCGCTCCGTAGACGTTCGCGGTGTCGACGAAGGTGATCCCTGCGTCGAAGGCGGCATGCAGAGCTGCGATTGACTCGTCGTCGTCGACTTCGCCCCAGCCGATCGGATTTCCATCACGGTACGCGGGGCCACCGATCGCCCACGCGCCGAAGCCGATCGGACTGACCGTGATGCCACTGGCACCAAGGCTGCGTGCGGCGGGATAAGGACCAGGAGTTGTGCTCATGGCCTGATCGTACTCATCGACAAACACAAGTAGCAGATGCGCCACGCCAAATGATGCACGCCACAGACAGATAGGGGAGCCCGCGTCGCCGACCACGTCGCCTGGGGGCTTTCCGTCGCGGAGCCCCAGGGAACGAGGGTGCGCAACGCCGTGTACGGCAAGCGGGTCGAGGGAGTCGATCCGCGCGCGCAGGACCAGGTGGCGCGCGAGCGACGCGCCGACGCGCCGGGGCGCCACGAGCCCGGCACCGGCGCGGTCGACTACCCCGCGGTGCTCGGCCACCTCGCCGGCACCGGCTACCCGGGCTGGGTCGGCTGCGAGTACCGGCCGAGCGGCGCGAGCGCGGCGAGCTTCGGATGGATCGAGCGTCTCGCTGGCCTGGTGTCCGCGCGGGCAGAGGGCGGGGAGGGCGGCAGCCGGCAGCCGGCAGCCGGGAGTGGACCCGACGCAGGTCGCGCCGGGCTCGACGGACAGGAGGATGGTCGATGACGCAGGTCGGGTTCGTCGGGCTCGGGATC
>JAJYMD010000193.1 GCA_021787255.1 Actinomycetes bacterium
ACCGGATCCGTTGCGCGCTCACCGTGCGATCCTCCAAGCTGGGTACCGACAGCGAAGGAGCGGAGTGGAGCGCGGCCCAAGGGCCGCTGCAGACGGACAGGAGCAGCGGACACCTCCTGCAAGAGCGCAGGAAGGGCCGAAGAGGAGCTGGCATGGCAGATCGAGAGTGGATCGAACGCGACAAGGCGGTCCGGATCCAGTCGCGTTTCACCTTCCCGCAGGTGCTCGAGCGCGGCGCGGGCACCTTCGTCTACGACACCGACGGCCGCGAGTACCTCGACTTCCTGGCCGGTCAGGTGTGCGCAGTCGTCGGACACTCCCATCCCCGCTACGCAGATGCGATCGCGAACCAGGCGCGACTACTGGTCCAGCGCGGCTCCGCGTTCACCGACGTCCGCCAGATCGAGCTTGCCGAGCTCCTCGCACGCATGTGCCCGGGCAGCCTGAACAAGAGCTATTTCGCGTGCACCGGGTCCGAGTCGAACGAAGCCGCGCTGCGGATGGCGAAGCTGATCACGGGTCGCCACGAGATCGTCGCCGTCGTGCGCGGCTACCACGGGCTGACGGCCGGCTCGTTCGGGATCACGGGGCTCGGGGGCGTGTTCCGCGACGGCTACGGTCCCATGCAGGCCGGCGCCGCATTCCTCCCGGCGCCGTACGTCTACCGCTGCCCGTTCAAGGGGTGTGATCAGGACGGCGGCACGTGCGCGATGACGTGCCTGGAGCACGGGCTCGACACCCTGCGCCGGACGACCTCGGGGCTTCCCGCCGCGGTGTTCGTCGAGGTGCTCCAGAGCGCAGGTGGGGTCATCCTGCTCTCCGACGACTGGCTCCGCGAGATCCGGCGCCTCTGCGACGAGTGGGGCGCGCTTTTGGTGATCGACGAGGCGCAGACCGGCTTCGGGCGCACGGGGCGGATGTTCGCGTTCGAGCACTCCGGCGTCCTCCCTGACATCTTGACCGTCTCGAAGTCGCTCGGTGGCGGGGTCCCCGCATCGGCCGTCGTGGTCCGGGACGAGCTCGCCGAACAATTGGAGCGCCGCGGCTACTACCAGTCGAGCTCCCACACCGGCGACCCGCTCCTGTCAGCCGCTGCGATCGCCAACCTCACCATCATCGAGGAGGAAGGGCTGGTCGAGAACGCCGCGAAGATCGGCTCGGTGTTGCGGGACGGGCTCGACACCATCGCATCGGGGTGCGACATCGTCGGCGACGTCCGGGGCCTCGGTCTTTTCCTCGGCATCGAGGTCGTCGAGAGCAAGGAGAGCCGCAAAGCATCTTCTCCCCTCGCGGAGGCAGTCTCCCGGATCTGCCAGGAGAAAGGGCTCCTGGTCGGGCACGTGCCCGGAGCCGTGAGCGAGAACATCATCCGCCTCCTGCCGCCCCTGAGCGTCTCGACTTCCGAGGCAGAGAGGGCGCTCGAGATCCTCGCCACATCCTTCGCACGCGTGGCCCGTCTCGGGCCTGACGCGCGTGCGGACTGAGGCGCCGGCGCTCGACCCTGCAACAGGTCAGATGGCGGTCGTGGAGCGAGCGAGGGCGCCGAGGACGAGGAAGAGGCGGTAGAGCTCCGAGTAGTCGTCCGAGGTGTACTGGACCTCGCGGGACGAGACCCGCTCCACCCCAGGGACGTTCTCGCAGAGGGCGGCGATGCTGGTAGAGCTCCAGTCCACCCTCAAGGTGGTGGGCGTCGCGACCCGGTAGGGACGGGCGTCTCGCAGGTACGACAGGGCACGTCGCGCGCCCTCTCGGAGCAGTTGCTGGGATCTCACCGGGTGGAGCGAGGAGGCCGCGAACCGGTCGATCGCGCGTTTCACCTCGACCGTCTCCACGTGGTCGAGACAGGATCGGGCCTCCTCGCACAGGACGTCGTCCCCGCTCGCGAGGACAACGGGGACACCGAGCCATCCAGCCATCGCCGCGTTGATCCGGAGCTCGCCGGCCGGCTCTGTGTTCAGGTAGACGCCGAGGATGTCCCTGGTGCTCATCGTGTGGTTGAGCACCCCGTCCGAGTACCCGGCCGCCGCGTGGTACCCGACGAACATGGTCGCGTCCATCTGCGCGTCGAGACCCTGCATCATGCCGAACGGCTTGGTCCAACCCCTCACCGCGCGCGCCCTCGGGTCGAGCTCCGACTGGAGCAGGTTCGTCATGTCCCCATGGGAATCGTTCACGACAACCTCGGTCGCCCCAGCTTCGAAGCAGCCATCGACGACCGCGTTGCACTCGGCGGTCATGAGCGTCCGGCAGTACTCGTAGTGCGCGGTGCCTGGCGTCGTGTCGGCCGCGTCGGCCACTCCTGCGACGCCTTCCATGTCGATCGAGACGTGCACACGCATCCGGGCCCTCCCTGTGCGAGCCGTGCCGCGGTCCCCCGTCACTCTGGCGGGTCGGCCATCACCGATGCCGCAGGCGGACCTCGAAAGTCTCACGCGTCGCGTCACCGAGGAGGTTGAAAGCCACCACGGTGAGGACGATGCACAGCCCGGCCGGGTAGATCTGCCACCAGTACCCGTCGAACACGTAGTTCAGACCTGTGGTGAGCATCCCGCCCCAATTTACGGCCGGAGGGGGAGGGCCGAGGCCGAGGAAGCTGAGGGTGGCGAGGAGCAGGATGGCGTTGGCCACCTCGAACGCCGCCTGGACCGCGACGGTCC
>JAJYMD010000370.1 GCA_021787255.1 Actinomycetes bacterium
GCGTCGCGCGATCGCTGTCAGGCGCCCCGCACGCGCCGTTCCTTCGACGTGCCTCCAGCGTCGCCGAGAAGGTTGCCCGGGCGGTCGCAACCCGGGCCTGCGTGGCCGAGGTGCAGGCCGACGCCAGCCGGGTAACCGCCGAGGCAGTCGAGGCCCTCGTCGAAGCCGGCGTGCCGCTGCGTGACGCCGGCTACCTCCTCGGCATCTCCCACCAGCGCGTGGCCCAGATCCTCGAGGAGCGACCGACCGCGTCGAGCGCCGCCAGGCGCTGAGAGCTCCGTCCCAGCCTCCCCTACAGAACGACGCGGCGACGACCGCCACGCCCGCCGGACGTGCCTGAGCCGGTCATCGGACCCGGGGTGGGCGCAGCACAGGCGAGCACGCCGTCTCCCGAGTCCGGCCATGAGCCGCGCACCGCACGCGCGCCGCGCGTCACCTGCCGACATGTAGGCCGCTGCGCCGCTGTCGTTGCGGCGCCGTGCACGACGGCTCCGAGCCAGGAGGGTGACCTGATGGAACACAGCACACGAGCGCAACGACCCGGCGACGCACCGCGTGACGCAGGCCCGCCGGCGCCGGCCGGGCTGCGGGCACGTCTCGATGAGCGGCGACGCCGACGCGAACGCGGCGACGAGGGCTTCACGCTCGTCGAGCTGCTCGTCGTGCTCCTCATCATCGCGATCCTCACCGCGATCGCCGTCCCCACCTACCTGGGCGTGATCAGCCACGCGCACAACCGCAGCGCACAGTCCGAGCTCTCGGAGGCCCTGAGCGCCGCCCAGAGCGTCTACCAGACGACCCAGACCTTCAGCGTCGGGTCGACAGCCACGATGGTGAAGGACCTGGCCGCTGACGAACCGGCGCTCACATACAAGACAGCGACAGTCAAGAAGGCGACATCGAACAACAAGATCTCGGTCAAGGTCGGCGGCACGGCGACAGGGCCGACAAGCTGGATCGCTCTCGCGGCGTGGAGCCCGTCGGGCACCTGCTGGTACGTCTACGACCAGACGAACCAGGCCATCGAGTACGGCGTCGCGGGCATGGGCGTGAACGGAGGCACCTCCAAGCCGGCCACCTGCACCGCAACGCAGGACACAGGTTCGGCCGGCGGCGCCATCACATGGAAGACGCACTTCCCGGCGACCACCTGAGTTAGCCGGCATGGCCCTCACCAGCGACGACGCGGCGGCTCCCGCCACCCCCCAGCCCCTGCCCGCCCCCAGCGGTGCGCCCCACACGGACGCCCGTGCGGTCATGGACCAGGCGCGCGACCTCGGCATCCCTGTCATCGAACGGGGCGCCGAGGTCGCGCGGCACCCGCGCTCCGACGAGCTCGTCGGCGCGGTGAGCGGCGGGGTGCTCGTGTCGCTCGACGATGACGAGGCAGTGGTCGCCTGGCCGGCCGACCGGCCGCTGCCCGCCGACGCGGACCTCGACCGCCTGAGCGCGCGCCTCGTGCCGCGGCGCGTCGTCGTCGCGCTCTGCGACCCCGACGTCTTCGCCTCGCTCGCCCCGAGGCGCCGCACCCCGAGGCGAGGCATCGCCGAGGCGATCGTCTCGGCGGCGGTCGCCAAGGGCTCGAGCGACCTGCACCTGAAGGAGGGAGATCCTCCCTACATCCGGCTCGCCGGCGAGCTGTGCGCCCTCGGCGACGCCCCCATTGGACGAGAGGACCTCGTCGCTGTCGCGACCGAGCTCGGCGACGCGGAGACCGAGGACCCGGCCCAGCGCGACGCGGACTTCTCGACGGACGTGGCAGGCGTGCGCGTCCGGGTCAACCGCTACTACGCGAGGGGCCTGTTGTGCCTCGCCGTGCGCATCCTGCCCGCGTCGGTCCCGAGGCTCGCCACCCTCGGCCTCCCCCCCGTCGTCGAGACGGTGCTCTCTGCCAAGCGGGGCATCGTGCTCGTTGCCGGACCGACCGGTTCGGGCAAGTCCACGAGCCTCGCCGCGATGGCGACCGAGATCCTCGAGCGCCGCAACTGCCTCATGGTCACGATCGAGGACCCCGTCGAGTACCTGATCGCGCCGCGTCGCGGCGTCGTGCGCCAGCGCGAGGTCGGCGCCGACACCGAGTCGTTCGCAAGGGGCCTGCGCGCCGCCATGCGCGAGGACCCCGACGTGATCCTCGTCGGCGAGATGCGAGACACCGAGACGATGGCGGCTGCCCTCACCGCGGCGGAGACCGGGCACCTCGTCCTCACCACCGTCCACGCCGCGGACGTGCGCTCGGTCGTCGAGCGCGTGGTCGACGCCTTCCCCGCCGCCCAGCAGACCCAGGCGGCCATCCAGCTCTCCGGCTCGCTCGCCCTGGTCCTCTGCCAGGCGCTCGTGAGGAGGGCGGACGACCCGTCGCGCCGTGCGCTCCTCTACGAGGCGGTCGCACCGACGACGGCGGTGCGCCGGCACGTCGCCGAGCGCTCCTACGAGCTGCTGCGCTCCGAGGCGCAGACCGCCGCGCACGGGTCCGTCTCCTGGGAGCGCTGCCTCGCCACGGCGCTCGAGCGCGGCACGATCGACGCCGACACGGCGCTCGCCCTCGCCCCCGACGCCGCCCTCCTGGAACGCTACGCGCAGTCGCAGGCCGGCGGCAGCGCCGTTCTGCGGCGCTGAGCCGTGGCGATGGGCTCGTTGCGGCGCCCGGCGCGGCG
>JAJYMD010000235.1 GCA_021787255.1 Actinomycetes bacterium
TTCCGATCTGCTGGCTGCGACGAGGAGGACCAGGACCACCGGGAGCGCCGTGAAGGGCCGGTCGTAGGTGCCTACCACCAACCCGGCGACGGCGACGATGCCGAGGAGCGCCGCCGGGCGGTAGGAGCGGCGGAAGGCGGCGTACGCCTCGACCGCGGCAGCCGTGAGGACCGCCGTGACCACCACGAGCGACGGCACCGTCCCGAAGTGGAAGGCGAGCAGCGTGAGTGCGCCGATCACGACGCCGCTCGCGACCGCAGCGGGGATGTCGCGCCCGGTCCGCTGCGACAGCACGCCCTCACCCGAAGCGACCTGTACCGCAGCGGGCGGCGCGACGTGGGGCGGGGCGCGACGGGCTCGGGTGCCGGCACGCGCCAGGTCCCCGGGGACCCGAGCGTGCGGCCCGGCCCGGCCCTGCCGAACGGTCGCCGCGTCCGCTGCGATCGCGGCCGCGTCGGCGCGCTCGCGCCGCTGGCGAAGACGCCACGGCGGAGCCGGCGCTGCGGAGGCCAGCATGGCTCGCGAGCCCGCGCCCTCCTCTTCCACGTCCTGGTCGGCAGCACCCCGTCTGGCGGCGCCCGCACCCGCGTCGCCGTCTTCGACGCCCTGTTCGAGGACTTCTCGCTCCGTGGCGTCCGTGCCGTCGGGCAGGTCGGGCGCGGCGGGCAGGTCCTGGTGGGGGGGGTGAAGCACTGTGGTCTCGTCGCCGAAGACCTCGTCGCCGGGCGCGACCCCGTTCTCCGCAGGCACCCAGGTGCCGAAGAGCTCACCGGTCTCGAGCTCGGCAGGATCGATCTGCGCGGGGACGCCCTCGTCACCAGATGTCCGGTCCCCCCCGGTGGCGCCCAGCTCGAAGGACCACGGCTGGCGCTCTTCGATGCCCGCGTCCGCCAGGAGCGGGGGCTCGTCGCCGGAGCCCGCGAGCAGCGAGGGCGCGAGGAGCTCCTCCTGCTCCCAGTCGTGCTGCGCCTCACGCCAGATCGGCTCGGGCAGGGACGTCCACGGGTCCTGCTCTTCGGGCTCCTCCCCGCGCGACAGCACCGCTGGGATCTCGCCGGTCGGAGGCTCCGTCCAGTGCGGCAGGAGCGGAGACGTCGAGGCCGCCCAGTCCTCGGGCCCCTGGCCGCCCTCCCGGTCGGCATCGCCGGCATGGTCGGCCTCCTCCCCCGTCGGCCGGACAGCTGGCAGGTCCGAGCCCGACGGCGCCTGTGCAGCCGCGTCGCAGGCGCGCTCGGCGCCCACGATGCGCACCTGCTCGGTGCGCGGCGCAGCGTGCGCGTCGTCGAGCTCGTGGGGGTCCTCGTGGAATGTGTCGCTTGTCATGACATCCGTTGTCACTGCCTGCCCGGTACCTGCGCCGCTCTTCGTCTCGAGCTCGGCGCGATCCGGCTCGCGGCGCTCAGACTTCGAGCAGCTCTTTCTCTTTGTGTGCAAGGAGCTGGTCGACCGCGGCGACCTGCTGGTGGGTGACCTTCTCGATCTCCTTCTCCACCCGGTCGAGCTCGTCGGAGGAGATCGATCCCTCCCGCTCCAGCGCCTCGAGCTCATGGCGCGTCGCCCGCCGCAGGTTCCGAATCGCGACACGTCCCTCCTCGGCCTTGTGACGGACCACCTTCACGAGCTCCTTGCGGCGCTCCTCGGTGAGGTGGGGGAAGACGAGGCGGATCACCGCCCCATCGTTCGACGGGTTGATGCCGAGATCGGACCCTTGGATCGCCTTCTCGATGGCGCCCAGCGAGCCCTTGTCATAGGGGGACACCACGAGCAGCATCGCGTCAGGCACCGCGAAGCCGGCGATCTGCCGCAGAGGCGTCGGCGTCCCGTAGTAGTCGACCGTGAGGTGCTCGACGAGCGCCGGGGATGCACGGCCCGTGCGGACCGCCGCGAATTCGTTCCGGACGTGGTCGACCGCCTTCGCCATCTTGTCGCGGGCTTCCTCCAGGACCAGCTCGACGAGGTCGTCGTCCATCACCTGACAAGCGTACCGATCCGCTCGCCGCTGAGCGCCCTGCGAAGGTTGCCCGGCCTCATGAGGTCGAACACCAGAACCGGCAGGTCGTTGTCCTTGCAGAACGTGATCGCGGTGAGGTCCATGACGCGAAGGTCCTTCGAGATCACGTCCGCAAAGGAGATCTCCTCGAAGCGCGTCGCACTGGGGTCCGTGCGCGGGTCTGCACTGTAGACACCGTCCACTCCGCCGTGGGTCCCCTTCAGCAGCAGCTCCGCCTCGATCTCCGCCGCCCGCAGCGCCGCGGACGTGTCGGTCGTGAAATACGGATTGCCCATGCCTGCGGCGAAGATGACCACACGGCCCTTCTCGAGGTGGCGGATGGCGCGGCGCCGGATGTAGGGCTCGGCCACCTCGGACATGTGCACCGCCGTCAGCACGCGCGTCAACTGGCCCCGGTGCTCGAGCGCGTCCTGGAGCGCGAGCGCGTTGATCACCGTGCCGAGCATGCCCATCGTGTCCGAGGTCGCGCGCTCCATCCCCGCGCCGGCGCCGGTCGTCCCGCGCCAGATGTTGCCGCCTCCCACCATGATGGCGAGCTGGAGGTCCAGCTCACCCAGGGCGTCGACGATCTCACCGGCGATCCGCTCAACCACCGCCGCGTCGATCGTCTCGTTCGACGCGGCGGACGCCAGCGCCTC
>JAJYMD010000143.1 GCA_021787255.1 Actinomycetes bacterium
TCTGGCACTGGCTCCGCTGTGGCGCGCCGGGATCGCCGTCGACACCTCCGAGGTCGCGGGCCGATGGGCGGCGCTGCCGGCACTCGCCCGAGACGTCGTCGGCGCGCTGGAAGCCCTCGACGGCACCATCGCCGCGTCGGTGCATCTCTCCCACGCCTACCTCGACGGCGCGTGCCTCTACTTCACGTTCGCCGGAGGGCGCCCCTCGGGCGAGGCGGCCTCGGAGCACGCGGCCTCGGAGCACGCGGTCTCGGAGCACGCGGCCTCGGGCGACGCGGGCCGCGGCGCGCCTGGAGCATCCTTCGACGCAGCGTTCGCCGAGGACTACTACCGGCGGGCCTGGGACGCGCTGAGCGTCGTGGTCGCCGAGAGCGGCGCGGCCATGAGCCACCACCACGGCATCGGCCTCAGCCGCGGCCGCTTCCTCGCTCGCGCGCTCGGCAGTGCCTACGACGTCCTCGTGTCACTCAAACAGACTCTCGACCCTGCAGGGATCCTCAACCCGGGAAAGCTCGGGATCCCGACCACGTTCGGGGAGGTGCCCTGGCCGTGACGGACGGCGTGCTGGTCGTGGACGTTGGCTCGACCAGCCTGCGCGCGGGCGTGGTCGGACCCGACGGCTCGGTCGAGCATGCCCGCCGGGCACCGCTCGCGACGCGCTCGCCCGCGCCCGGTCTCGTCGAGCTCGACGCGGCCCACCTGGCCGAGGCTGTCGTGGGGCTGGCCACGTCGGTGCTCGCCGAATCTGGGCCGGTGGCCGGCGTCGGCGTCGCCACCCAACGCGCGACGGCGGTCGTCTGGGACCGCCGCAGCGGCCTCCCTGTCGCCCCGGCGATCGGGTGGCAGGACCTGCGCACGGTTCTCACCTGCCTCACGCTGCAGTCCGAGGGCATCCGCCTCGCACCGAACATGTCCGCCACCAAGGTCGCCGCGATCCTCGACGCCGTCGACCCCGAACGCGTGCGCGCGCGAGCCGGTGAGCTGTGTGCAGGAACCATCGACAGCTGGGTCGCGTGGACGCTCGCCGGGGGCACGCGGGGGTTGGACGGCGGCCTGCACGTCACCGACGCGACCAACGCTGCGGTCACGGGCATGCTCGCTGCAGGCGAGTCAGGCAACTGGGACGCCTGGGATGAGCGCGTCCTGGACGCGCTGGGGATCCCCGGCGCACTGCTGCCCCGCGTCGTCGACTCTTGCGGCACCATCGGCGAGGCAGCCGCCCTCCCCGGATCTCCACCTCTGTGCGCGCTGATCGGCGACCAGCAGGCCTCCTTGATCGGCCAGGGCTGCACGCGCGCCGGCCTCGCCAAGGCAACCTTCGGCACCGGCGGGATGCTCGACCTGTGCACCGGGACGGCACCGCCCGAACGTGCAGTCCGCAACCCGCGCGGGACCTTTCCGATCGTGGCATGGCGGCTCGGCGGCGAGCTCACGTGGGGCACCGAGGCGATCATGCTGACCGCCGGCGCGTGCGTCGACTGGCTGCGCGACGACATGGGCCTCGTCGCGACCGCCGCAGACACCGAGGCACTCGCATTGTCGTGCGAGCCCACACGCGACGTCTGGTTCGTGCCCGCCCTCATGGGCTTGGGAACTCCCGTGTGGGACTTCGGCGCCAGGGGCACGCTCGTCGGGCTCACCCGCGGCTCTGGCCGGGCGCACGTCGTCCGCGCGGTCCTCGACGGGGTGGCCCACCGTGGCGCCGACCTGCTCGAGGCCGCCGAGGCGGACGGTGCCGCGAGGGTCCCGACGCTCCGAGTGGACGGTGGTATGAGCGCGAACCGCTTCTTCGTCCAGGCTTTGGCAGACGCCTGCGGACGCCCCGTCGAGCTCTCCCGCGAGCTCGAGGCGACGACCCTCGGCGCCGGGCTCCTCGCGGGAGTTGCTCTGGGCACGCTGTCGGGAACCGAAGAGATCGCCGACGCGTACCGTCCGAAGGGCGTCGTGGAGCCTAGGCTCTCAGAGCTGACCCACCGGGAGTTGCGGAGCCGGTGGCTGGAGGCACGGGAGCGGGCTGCCCGCACGATCCCCGAGCTGTCGGGCATCGAGTTCTAGGGGGTCGCCATGACCGCGTGGTCGGCTACGGCGAAGGCAGGGCGTGACGGCGAGCACTTCGGCGCGCCCGACGCGCCCGCAGGACCCGTTCCACCGATCGCGCCCACCACCCCCTCCGCGCCCGCCGTCCCCCCGGCGGCGACCGTTCCCAGCGTCCCCGCCTCCCCCCCGGCGGCGACCGTTCCCAACGTGCGGCACACCGGGGAGCCGGCCGCCGAACCGCCGGAGGACGCGATGGACCTCGTCGGCGCGACGGCACTCGCCCGCGCGCTGCGTGACGCCGTGAGCGAGGTGGTCCTCGGCGCGCCAGATGCGGTGACCGTCGCCGTGTGCGCCGCGGTCTCCGGAGGACACCTCCTCATCGAGGACGTGCCGGGGACGGGAAAGACCGTACTCGCGCGAACCCTCGCGGCGGCGCTCGGCGCGGAGCTCTCGCGCATCCAGGGGAACACCGATCTGCTGCCGACGGACGTGACCGGCGTGTCCGTCTACTCCCCCGACCGTGGGGACTGGCGCTTCCACCCCGGACCCGTCTTCGCGCACGTCGTCCTCCTCGACGAGCTCAACCGCACGCCGCCGAGGACCC
>JAJYMD010000144.1 GCA_021787255.1 Actinomycetes bacterium
CGGGGGGCGGGCCCTCCCTGGGTGCCTCGGCCGGCACGCGTCAGCCCGCCGAGTCGGGACGGGGTGCCGACAGCGCCGCGGGGAGTTGTTCCATCACGCGGGCGAAGGCGGCGACGTAGCGCTCCATGAGGGCACCGTCCTGGATGAAGAGCGGGTGCTCCATCGATCCGATCACCATGGACGTGTCGAGCATCTCCGCGGTCGCCGGGAACGTCTGGCGGTCCCAAGGCCGCAGTGGCTCCTTGTCATCACGCGGATGCCACGTGTGGATCGTGTCTCGGCGGAACGCCGGGTAGGCCTGCAGGGCGTCGAGCTGCCAGACCACGGCTTCGACGCCTTCTGCGCGAAGGGCGAACAGCACGCTGTCGCGCAGGGCGACTGCCGACACGTCGGTGTCCAGCGCGGTCGGGACCAATCGAACCCGATACTTGTGGTAGACGCTCGTGCGGTCCTCGGGGACGTGCGGCGGCACGACGCCGGGGATCTCCTCCAGGCCTTTCGTGAGGATCCCGGCGTTGCGTTGGGCGACGGCGTTGTACTCGTCGAGGCGGCGCAGCTGCGAGCGTGCCATGGCGGCGGGCAGCTCCTGGGTGCGGTAATTCCACCCGAGGCCGTACGACCAATAGGACCGCGAGGCGCCCAGCTCCGTCGGCGGGAGGTCCTCCTCGACGTCCTCGCCGAACTCTGACAGGCGCCTCGCAGTGAGGAAGTACGTCGGGTCCTGGGTGACGAAGAGCCCTCCCTCGCCGCCGGCCAGGTTCTTCGTGCCGTTCAGGCTGAACGCTGCCGTCGGGGCGATCGTCCCGACGAGCTTGCCGTGGTAGCGCGCGCCGTGGGCCTGACATGCGTCCTCGATCACCTCCAAGCCGTGTCGTGCCGCGATCGCCATGATCTCGTCCATGTCGGCGGGAAGGCCGTGCATGTGCACCGGCATGATCGCCCGCGTGCGGGGGGTGATCTGCTGCTCGATCTGGGACGGGTCGATGTTGTAGCTCCACGGATCGACATCGCAGAAGACGGGGACGCCGCCTTGGTGGGCGACGGCATGCGGCGTGGCGATGAACGTGAAGGCCGGGACGATCACCTCGTCGCCCGGCTGGATCCCGATGGCGGCGCAGGCTGCGTGAAGGGCAGCCGTGCCGCTGTTCAATGCCAGGCAGTGGTCGACGCCGAGGTAGTGAGACCAGTCGCGCTCGAGGCCCTTGATCTCCGGCGCCTGCGCACCGTGAAGGATCCCGCGGTCCAGCACTGCGTCGATCGCGGCGCGGTCCTCGTCGCGGACGTCGGGCCAGCGACGGTGCAGGCTCCGGTCGACGGTCGGTGCGCCGCCTGCGATGGCGAGCTGATCGGTCACTTCACCCTCCTTCAAGGTCGTCGTGTACCTCCCGCAGACCCGGCAGGCGTCGCAGTCGATGTTAGATATGTCAGGACAACGTGTCAAGCAGGATCACAGCTCCAGCGACCCTCCCTGCTCGAGGCACCCGGCTGGGTCTCACGTCTTCGAGGCGACCGTATCGGTGGATCGGGGTCCGCCAGCCCGAAGTCGTCGTCCTCGTCGAGAAAGCAAGTCTCCTCCTCGGACCAGCGGTCTCGACGACGTAGCGAATGACGTAGCGAATGCGGATGTGAAGGTATCGTTGGGGTCGGTGACCGCGGTGGCCCGGTTGGTCGGTCGCTGCAATGACGCGAGATGCCGCACGAAAGCAGCCACCGTGTTGGCTGCAGTCTCTCTCATGGTCGGTCTTGCAGGTTGCGGCGGGCCAGGAAGCTCACTACCAGCTGCGACGAAGACGTCGGGTCCGAGGCCGTCGTCGGTACCTTCTGGCGTCCACGTGACCGCGGGCCCAGCTCTTTCATGGCGCATGTTCCCCTACCAGGCACCGGCGGGAATGCGCGAGCCGCTGTTCGGGGTGAGCTGTCCGAGCTCCGACGATTGCTGGGCGGCGGGCTACGAGAGCCCGACGAACGACGCGTACACCGACGCGCTCGTGCTCCACTTCGATGGACGAAGTTGGCGAGCAGTCGGTGTCCCGCAGCTCACCAGCCGCAACGTCCTTCGAGCAGTGGCCTGCCTCTCCGTCGCCGACTGTTGGGCCGTCGGAACCTCCACTCAGCCCGACGGTGACCCCCTGCCTCTCGCACTGCACTTCAACGGCAGTGCGTGGAGCTCGGTGCAGGTGCCGTCTCCTGTGGTCGGTTTCGTCGCCGGGGAGCCGTCGCTGGACATTCTGACGGCCGTCAGCTGTGCGACCGCGTCCGAGTGCTTCGCGACGGGGGTGCGAGCCATGCCGGGCACACCCAGGGTCGTGACCTTCGTCGACCAATGGGACGGGAGCCGATGGAAGGCGGTGGCGGTGCCGGGGCTTCCGACCACGCCGTACCCGGCACCAGCGACCGCGGCCGCCTTCCCCGGGCTTGGCGTAACGTGCACATCGTCGAGCTCCTGCTGGATGGAGGGCACCATGCCGCATGCCTTCTCCTCGACGGCACCAGAGAACTGGCCACAGCGGACCCTGCTGTTCCGCTGGACCGGGGCGAGCTGGTCGTACGAGCCTTCGAGCAGCGACCTGTGGGTGGCTGGCTGCAAGGGCTCGGGCGCGTGCTGGTCGGCGGGGGTCACCCCCGAGCCG
>JAJYMD010000358.1 GCA_021787255.1 Actinomycetes bacterium
TCAGCGCCGCTGCCATGTCGCGGCCCTCGTCGGAGTCGTAGGGGAGCCCCATCGCCATCAAGAGCGCGCCGAGGTTCGCGTAGCCGACCCCGATGTCTCGGAACCGCCGCGTCGTCTCGGCGATGCGCTCGAGCGGATAGCCGCCGCCCTCGTAGGCGAGGTCGATCAGGATGTCCTGGGCGAGCGCCATGACGCCGACCGCGTCGACGAACCCCTCGGCGTCGAAGCCGCCTGCGGGATCGTAGAAGGCGAGCAGGTTGAGGCTCGAGAGGTTGCAGCTCGACCAGTCGAGCCTGACGTGCTCGCTGCACGGGTTGCTCGCCCTGATCTCGCCCGAGCGGGGGGTCGTGTTCCACGAGTTGATGGTCGTGGAGAACTGGACCCCCGGATCCGCGCACTCCCAGGCCGCACGGGCGATCTGGTCGAAGAGGTCACGGGCCTTGAGCGCCCGGACGACCTCGCCCGATACCCGCGCCCTCAGCTGCCAGTCGCCGTCTGCGACGACGGCCTGCATGAAGTCGTCTCCGAGGCGCACGGAGTTGTTGGCGTTCTGGTAGGCGACGGAGAACGAGTCCGCACCGTCGACGCCCATGTCGAAGCCGGCGTCCATGAGGGCGCGGATCTTGCGCTCCTCCTTCGCCTTGCACCACACGAACTCCAAGACGTCGGGGTGGTCGACGTCCAAGACGACCATCTTCGCCGCGCGCCGCGTCGCGCCGCCGGACTTGATGGTCCCCGCGGACGCATCCGCCCCGCGCATGAAGCTGACCGGCCCCGACGCGTTGCCACCCGTCGAGAGGGTCTCTGCTTGCGAGCGGATCTTCGACAGGTTGACGCCCGCCCCCGACCCGCCCTTGAAGACGAGCCCCTCGGCCTTGTACCAGTCGAGGATCGAGTCCATCGAGTCCTCGACGTCCAAGATGAAGCAGGCGGCGACCTGGGGCTTGCGCCCCGGAGCGCCCACGTTGAACCACACTGGCGAGTTGAACGCCGCCCGCTGGGCGACGAGGAGGCGTCCGAGCTTGGACGAGAACTCCTCGACCTCGGTCTCGTCGGCGAGGTGGCCATGGGCCTCCCCCGCCTCGGCGATCGCCGTGACGATGCGCGTGACCACCTCTTTGAGCGAGGTCTCCCGCCCGAAGGCGCCCGGATTGCCCCGGAAGTACTTCTGCGCGAGGACCTGGGTCGCGTTCGCTCCCCAGTCCTTGGGCACGACGACGCCTTCCTGACTGAAGGCGACCGACCCGTCGGAACGGGTGATCACGACATGGCGCTCCTCCCACGTGAAGTCACTGAAGACCTCATCGAGGGCCTCGAGCGCCGTGTCTCGGGCGTTGGTCGACACGATCGACGTAGTAGCCATGCCATCAAGTTGGCGAGGAGCCCTCGCGCTGGCGCCGGCGCTCAGCTGCTGCGACGCAGCGCTCCTTGGCGCACGGCCAGCCGGGCGAGCCCCGCCGCGGGGCCATCGGCTCCGGCCGACAGGTCGTGCGCGACCGCGCCGGCGAGCCGGTCGATGCGGGCCCGCAGCACGGGGAGCTTCTCGTACGCGCTCGCAACGCCCCCGACGCGCTCTTGGGCTTCGACGCAGAGCGCGTCGAGCTCGTCTGCGAGACCGAGCAGCGCGTCGCGGGCGCGGCGCACCCTGCGCAGCGCCTCGTCGAGGACGCGCAGCCCGGCCACCTCGGCGTCGACCAACGCCTTGCCGACCGAGCGGTAGGTCTCCTCGAGGCCCGCAGTCCCGAGCCCCTCGAGCCAGCGCTCGACCGCGTCGGCGACTCGGGCGGCGTCCTCGCCCTGCGAGCGATCGTCGACCTGTGCGTTGGCGGCGTCGACCTCGATCCTGCCGAGCGCCTCGGCCAGGCTCGCCTCCAGGCCCGCGTTCACGCGCTCGAGCGCGTCGAGGGCGGACGCGGCCTCGCCGATCGCCTGGTCGACCTGCGTGCGTTCGTAGCCGTTGCGCGCCGCAGCGAAGCGAATCCGGCGCAGCGTCTCGGAGGTGACCACGAAACGGTTGTCGGAACCTCGCTGCGCCACACCAGGCTCGTCATCGCAGCGACGACGAGCGAGAAGGCGCACGACCATGCCAGGACCAGGAGAGACGGCGAGCCCGCCACCTGCAGAGCAAGGCGCTGCGACCTCCCCTGTCCCGTCCCCCGCGCCCCCCGAGCCGCCCGCGCCCCCCGAGCCGCACCAGCCCGTGCGCCCCTGCCTCTACGGCGTCGAGATCATGGCCCTCGACACGCGCCTTCGCACCCGGGCCCGTCGATGCCTCGTGCCGCGCACGATCGCCGCACGCATCGTGGGAGCACTCCTCGTCCTCGCCGCGGCGCTCTTCGGCGCGGCGAAGGCCTCGGGCACCACGCTGTACCTGAGCCACGGTGCCATCGTCGTCGCCTGGCGCGGCGCCCCCACGTCGGGCCAGTCGGTCTACGTCGCCGGCTACGGCCTCGGGACCTTCGTGGTCAAGGGTCCCGCCACGGTGCGCCCCGCCGGTCAGGTCGCCGACGTCGACGGCCGGCCCGCCTACATCCCCGCCCCCGAAGCGCCGCTCGAGATCGGGGCGCTCCAGTCCTGCGTCGAGCACGGTGGGGTCTACGTCGTCGTGCCGACGGGC
>JAJYMD010000240.1 GCA_021787255.1 Actinomycetes bacterium
GGCGCGCTTCGTTGCCTATGGGTGCGCGGCCGCGCTCGGCACCGCGAGCATCGTGGCGGAGTGGGTCGTCGGGATGGGACCAGAAGATCTCGCCAGTCTCGACGAGGCGGCGGTCACGCAACGAGTGGGTGGGTTGGCGCCAGGCCAATCGCACTGCGCGCGACTCGCCATGGAGGTGCTGCATGCACTCGCAGACGACCTGCGAACAGGAAAAGGGAGTGAATGACGTGACGTGCCCACCGACAGCGCGCGGCCGGGAGCCAGGGCGCGCGCTGTACTTCGACAACAACGCCACGACCCCGATCCTGCCCTCTGTCCGCGCGGCGATGTGCGAGGCCATGGAGACCTTCGGGAACCCCTCGAGCGTGCACTTCTGCGGTGAGGCGGCGGCTGGGCTCATCGACCGTGCGCGGGTTTCCACTGCGGCACTGCTGCGGTGCGATCCCGAGCAGGTGGTGTTCAACTCCGGCGGTTCGGAGGGCGCGTCGAGCGTCATCGTCGGCACGGGTCTTGCCCACCTTCGAGACGGCGGCCACGGCATCACCTCCGCCGTCGAGCATCCGGCCGTGCTCCGGGCCTGTGGGTTCGTGCGCGAGCTCGGCTTCGAGCTGTCGGTCCTGCCCGTCGACGGTGCCGGGCGCGTCGATCCGGGCACGCTGCAAAAGGCGCTTCGCCCGGACACCAGGCTCGTCTCGATCATGCACGCCAACAACGAGACCGGTGCGCTCCAGCCCCTCGACGCGCTCTCGCGGGCTGCTCGTGAGGCGGGCGTCCCGTTCCACTGCGACGCCGTCCAGACCGCAGGCAAGGAGCGGATCGGTCTCGTCGAGGGGTTCCTCACGATCTCGGCTCACAAGTTCCATGGGCCCAAGGGCGTGGGCGTCACGACGGTTCGGACCGATGCTCCGTTGCAGAAGCTCGTCTTCGGCGGCGACCAGGAGCACGACCGCCGAGCCGGCACGGAGAACGTGCTCGGGATCGTCGGCCTGGGTGCCGCTGCGGACGCGGCCAGCGTCCGGCTCGACGATCCGAAAGAGCAGATTCGGCGCGGAGAGATCGGCGGGCGACTGCGCGCCGGATTGGCGTCCATCGACGGCGCTGTGGTCAACAGTCCGGCAGAAGGCTGCCTGCCCGAGACCGTGAACGTGTCGTTCGAGGGACTCCGCGCCGACACGATCGTCGACGTGCTCTCTGCTCGAGGCGTTGCCGCGTCGAGCGGCTCGGCCTGCCACAGCGCGCATCCCGAGCCCTCGCACGTGCTCCTGGCGATGGGTCTATCGGCCGAGCGCGCGCTCGGCGCCGTCCGGTTCAGCTGCAGTTGCCTGACG
Source organism: Actinomycetes bacterium (assembly GCA_021787255.1). Next base: position 1,329 of record JAJYMD010000240.1, read on the forward strand.
ACGCGAGACGAGGTGGACGAGGCCGTCGCGATCAGCGGAGAAACGGTGCGGCAACTGCATGCGATGTGGCGCTCGGTCGGGACCGCGTGAAGCCCGGCGCAGCGGAGTGCAGCGAGAGACGTGGAGGACCGGTCTCCGCGCTCGCATCGAGCAGGCCGAAGACCACCGTCATCGTGGCGACGCCTGCCAGCGCCAACCGGCGCAGGATCCGCCTCCGAGGGCTCTCGGCCACCTCGGGTGGCGAGGTTCCATCACTCGTCCCCGGCGCCGACACCAGCTCGTGTCTTCCGGCGACCAAACAGGTGTCCGTCTGGGACGTCGCGCGGCGGGGCCCGGGCTCCGGGTCCCGCCGGTGACCACGAGTGAAGGAGGCAGGAGATGTCGATGGGGATGAAGGACATGGCCGCCAGCCTGGCCAGCCTCGACGAGGACACGAGGCGGACCATGCTCAGGACCCGGCTCCAGGGGTTCGCCGCGATGCCCTACGAGGAGCGCGTGCGGGCCATGGCCGAGATGCTCGGGGGGATCCACGGCCTCTCTGACGCCGACCACCGCGCATTGGTCGCGAGCAGGACGTGTGTGCTCTCCCAATTGCCCCACGATACCCAGGTGACCCTGATGCGCAGTCACCTGGCTGCGCTCGTGTCGCTCCAGCCCGAGCAACGCCAGCGTGAGACCGAGGCCATCCAAGCAGGGATGGCGACCCTGAGCGACGACGCCAAGCAGAAGGTCATGGCGGCCATGCAGGAGGCCCAGGCACGATGACGCGCGCCGCTGGATCTCAGCGTGCGGCCGTGCTCTTGGCGTCGGACCCGGCACGAGGGCGTCGAGGGCGTCGCCGTGCCGCGGGGGTCCGGTGATGGCCTCGCGCACCGCCGCCCTCGAAGCGAAGCTCCCGGCCGACTTCCCGACCAAGGACCTGTGGAAGCCGGTCCTGCTGCTGGTGGCCGCCTTGGCGCCGCTCGTGGTGGTGCCCTTCTACCCCACGACGTGGCGGGCCGGCTGGTCCGCCGCGGTGCCCTCCGCCGTGCTCGCGCTCCTCGTCGCGGTGATGCTGTGGCCGTCGGCCGGCACCCGCCGCTACCTCGCGTACAAGAAGCCGCTGTTCATCTTCACGCTCTTGTTCGAGGCATGGATCCTCCTCGCCGGTGTCGCGCTGCACGACCCGGGGACGCTCACAGGCAAGGACTTCTGGTTCCAGCTGGTGCTGGTCGGCTTCTTCCTGGGCACGGTCGCGATCTCGCTTCCCGGGGTGGAGGGCGAGTACCGCAAGGGCGTG
>JAJYMD010000267.1 GCA_021787255.1 Actinomycetes bacterium
GGGAGACCCTGATTTCATGGGAGCGAGCCTCGATCACTGCATGTGGTTCCACCGTCCGTTCCGCGCGGACGACTGGCTGCTCTTCGACACCGAGTCGCCCACGGCCGCTGGCGGGCGCGGTCTTGCACGCGGGTTCCTCTTCGAGCGGTCTGGTCGGCTCGTCGTCTCGATGGTCCAAGAGGGGCTTGCCCGCATCCGGACCCGCCGCTGAACCCTCGGCGACCTTGGCCCGGGGGGGCGGCCGGAACGGGGCTGGCCGGGAAGAGCGAACGCCCCGGGGAGCTAGCGCCTCTCCATCGGGACGTAGTCCCGGGCCTCCGAGCCGATGTAGAGCTGGCGGGGCCGGGCGATCTTCGAATCCTGGTCGAGCATCTCCTGCCAGTGTGCCAGCCATCCCGCGGTCCTCGGGATCGCGAAGAGGACCGGGAACATCTCGAGCGGGAACCCCATCGCCTGGTAGATCAGGCCGGAGTAGAAGTCGACGTTCGGGTACAGCCGGCGCGAGATGAAGTACTCGTCGGAGAGGGCGATCTCCTCGAGCTTCAACGCGACGTCGAGGAGCGGGTTCTTGCCGGTGACGGCGAACACGTCGTCGGCCGCCTTCTTGATGATCTTCGCCCTGGGGTCGTAGTTCTTGTACACGCGATGGCCGAAGCCGTTCAGCATCACGTGCCCGTGGCCTGCCTTCACCTCGCTGATGAACGCCGGCACGTTCTCGATCGAGCCGATCTCGGTGAGCATGCGGATGACCGCCTCGTTCGCCCCGCCGTGACGCGGCCCGTAGAGGGCGGCGCACGCGGCGGCGCACGCCGAGTACGGGTCCGCGTGCGACGACCCCACCACGCGCATCGCGGTCGTCGAGCAGTTCTGCTCGTGGTCGGCGTGCAGGATGAAGAGCAGGTCGAGCGCGCGAACCAGCGCGGGATCCGCCTGGTAGTGGGGCTCGGCCACCTTCCACATCATCGAGAGGAAATTCGAGGGGAAGTCGAGCGAGTTGTCGGGGTAGACGAAGGGCATGCCCACGCTGAAGCGGTGGGCGGCTGCGGCGAGCGTCGGCATCTTGGCGATCAGGCGCGTGATCTGCTTCTGACGCGACTCCGGGTCGAAGATGTCCTTCGCGTCGCGATAGAAGGTGGAGAGCGCCGCCACGGCCGAGACGAGCATCCCCATCGGGTGGGCGTCGTAGTGGAAGCCGTCGAGGAAGCGCTTGCGGACGTTCTCGTGGATGAACGTGTGGTACGTCACGTCATGGCGCCACTGCTCGAACTCGCTTGGGGTCGGCAGCTCCCCGCGCAGGAGGAGGTACGCGACCTCGAGGTAGGTCGACTTCTCTGCGAGCTGCTCGATCGGGTACCCGCGGTAGCGAAGGATCCCCGCTGTGCCGTCGAGGTAGGTGATCGCGCTCTCAGCAGCCGCGGTGGACACGAACCCCGGATCGAAGAACCAGATGCCGGGCAGGATCTTCGCCCACTCGCTGGCGCTCACGCCGCCGTTCACGATCGGGATCTCGTAGGACTCGCCGTTGCGATTGTCGGTGATCGTGATGCTCTCGTTCACGAGCGAATGCCTCCTGTGCCAGTCCGGTGGTGATGGTGCGGTCGACGGCGCGGCCCGAGCCTGCGGCTCCTCGAGACCGCATCACGAGCGGTTCCGCCACGATCCTACGGCCCGGCGAGAGCGCGGTCGACTTCGCGGCTACGAACTCCGGTAACGGAACCGGCCTGCCGGGGTGGGGCCCGACGAGCCACCGGGATTGGTGACCTCGACCGTGACCGTACCGGCCCCAGGAGGCGCGACGGCTGTGATCTGGGTGGTCGAGACCACCTTGAAGTGGGCCGCAGCGGTCCCGAAGGAGACCCGGCGGACCCATGTGAACCCCGTCCCCAGGATGGTGACGTCCGTACCTCCCTGCCGTGTGCCCGTGGTCGGCAGGAGCTGTGTCACCGTCGGCGGGCCCGGGGGAGCGACGTGGAGCTCGATCGTGTCCGACGTCACCGCCCCGGGCACGTCGGGCCGCGGCGGGTCGACCGACACGACGACGGTGTAACGGTCGCCCGGGACGACGGGGACCTCAGGCAGTGTCACCGACACCGAGCGGTGGGCTGTGAGCGCGATCCGCCGCGACCTCCTCAGGCGTACGACCTTCCCAGCGCGGGCCACCGAGGCGCGCAAGACGATCCCGCGTTCTGCGACGTTGCCGTCGTTCGCGACGACGGCGGCGATCCTGAGATGGCCGGTCGGCGGGAGCAGCGTCTCGCCCCGACGGCCTGCGCCCGCTGCCGGCACGGGCGCGGGTGTCAGCGCCAGCGCATGCACCACGAGCTCTACGTCGTCGATGGCCGCCAACGTACGAGAGCTCGTGAGGGCGCCGACCAGCGCGCGCGCGCCACTCGGCGTCCAGACCTTGGTCCAGTGAGTCCACGCGGAGAAAGGAAGGCGCGCGCCGCCGGGCGCGCGCCGAAGCGCGCGACGGCCGGCCCCGTACTCCCGGTCGCTGCGCTCGAGGAGCGTCCCGACCTTCTCGAGCACAGCCGCCGCCCCCGCGGCGGAGAGCGGCGGCGGGGTCCACGCGGTCGCGGACGGTCCGGGGGCACCCACGACGGGGA
>JAJYMD010000297.1 GCA_021787255.1 Actinomycetes bacterium
GTACTACCTCGCACGTGCGGGAGCAGAGACCAACCGCATCTTCCCTTGGGTGGTCTCGGACTTCGGGCTCACCGACGCCATCGAGTCGGGGCTCGTGAAGATCCCTCAGCTCGCTGTCGCAGACCCTACCGGCGAACAACAAGCTGCGTTTTTCAACATCTGGCGCTGGATCATGAAGAAGCTCACCGCACGAGAGAGAGGCGGCCGTCGCGCGAGCGTGAAGCCCGACGCCGTGTTGAAGTGGGCGCAGACCGCGATCACGCTCATGGCGAGCGACTGGCAGGGAACCGCCCGAGAGTGGGTTGCCGACGAGGACGACCCGCGGCCGCCGGTGTTCATCTTGGTCTGCAAGAACACCCAGATCGCCAAAGTCATCTACGAGTGGCTTGCTGAGGGACGCTCTCCGCCTGACATCCCGCCGTCAGGCTTCCCCGAGCTTGCCAACGTCGACGGCCAGCTGCGGACGCTGCGGGTGGACTCGAAGGTCGTCCAGGAGACCGACACGGAGGGCGCGAGGTCCGATGAGACCCGCTGGATGCGCTTCCAGCTCGACACGGTGGGCAAGCTCGACTGGCCGCACGACCGCCAGGGCCGTCCCATCTATCCTGAGGGATTCGAGGATCTCGCCAGCCGCCTCGGCCATGCGCTCCACCCGCCTGGGCGAGATGTGCGCTGCATCGTCTCGGTCGGGATGCTGACGGAGGGCTGGGACTGCAACACTGTCACCCACATCGTCGGACTGCGGCCGTTCATGTCCCAGTTGCTGTGCGAGCAAGTGGTTGGGCGCGGACTGCGCCGGCGGGACTACGACGTCGGAGACGACGGGAAGTTCACCGAGGAGATCGCTAAGGTCCTCGGGGTGCCCTTCGAGGTGATCCCCTTCAAGCGCCAGCTCGCGGGCAGACGGCCACCCAAGCCCAAGCGCAACCACGTGTTCGCCCAACCGAACAGGGCCGGCTACGAGATCTCGTTCCCGCGGGTCGAGGGCTACCGTCAGGCGATCCGGAACCGAGTCCTGGTCGACTGGGAGCACATTCCGGAGGTCCCCGTCGACCCGATGAAGATCCCCGACGAGGTCTTGATGAAGGCCGGGCTGCCGACCAATGAGGGGCGCCCGTCGCTTCTCGGGCCAGGCAAAGTTCAAGACGTGGACCTCGAATCGTGGCGGGCCAGCCTTCGCCAGCAGGAGCGTGAGTTCGACATGGCCGGCGCGCTCACGAGCGAGTACGCGACCCGCCCTGAGTGTGAGGTCCCCGTCCAAATCCTCTTCCCACAGTTCCTCGCGATCGTCCAGCGCTTCATCCGAGAGAAGGTGATCGTCGACGACGAGGCGAAGCGGGTGGACGTCTTCTTGGCGCCCTACTACGGCTGGGTCGTGGAGCGACTCCTCGGTGCCATCCGGCCTGACGTCTCGGAAGGCGAGGTGCCCGAGCTTCCCGTCTACGAACGGTCACGTCCCCGGGGATCGACCTCGGAGGTCGACTTCTGGACGTCCAAGGACGTGCGGCCGGTGCTCAAGTCCCATCTCAACTACGTGGTCGCCGACACCGCGAGATGGGAACAGGCGGTCGCATACCACCTCGACCGCCACGACCACGTCGACGCGTTCGTCAAGAACCAGGGCCTCGGGTTCTCGATCCCCTACATCGACAACGGCCAGACCCACGACTACATCCCCGACTTCATCGTACGGCTGACCGACGGCACCTACCTCATCTTGGAGGTGAAAGGCTTCGACCCCCTGCGCGAGGTGAAAGCTCAGGCTGCCCAACGCTGGATCGACGCTGTCAATGCCGACGGAGCCTTCGGTCACTGGTCGTACGTGGTGACGAGCAACCCCAACGAGGTTCCGCTGCTTATCGAGAACTTGGCTCGCCCGATTGGGATAAGGGCGTGAGAATGAGCGCGCCCGAATGATGGGGGCGATTTCGCGTCACCACGAGCAATGAAGGTGTTGACCGTCCGCCAGCCCTGGGCGTCTCTCATCATTGCTGGTCGGAAAGACGTCGAGAGCAGAACGCGGTATACCTACCACCGCGGTCGCCTCGCCATCCACGCTGGTCTGCAGATCGACCCCGAGGGCGTTCGAGCGCACCCTCACCTGGCAAGGCAGCTGGAAGTCGAGCGATGGAGAGGCTTCATCCTCGGAACGGTGACATTGGTGGACTGTATCGACGACAGCAGCAGCGAGTGGGCTAACCCTGGCGCCTGGCACTGGCTCCTCTCCAATCCCCGCCCCTATGCGCGACCTGTACCTGCCAAGGGAAAGCTCGGTCTTTGGAACTGGCAGCGCTAGGGCGACCCGCTGTGCGCTTTCCCAACCCGGTGCCGATCTTCATCGAGAGGATCGGTCAACTTGCAACGGTCTGAGGTTGAACCAGTGACCCATCGACCGATGCTCACCCCGCTTCCCTCATCGAGCAGTCCTGCTCCAGCAGGTCGATCAGCTTCGAGGCTTCGGCCTTCGTCAGCTCCTTCGACGAGCCGACCGTGCGGTCGACGGCGGCCGACGTGTACTCCAGGCGCTTCACCCGGTCGGTGATCCCGATCACCCCGAACAGCCGGCCGATGTTGCGCAGCTGTGCGTCGGTCACCTTCGGGCTC
>JAJYMD010000447.1 GCA_021787255.1 Actinomycetes bacterium
GACGCCCCCGGTGCCGGGGAGGTAGATCCCGGGCTCCACCGTGACGACCATGCCCGGGACCAGGGTAGCAGTGCCGAGCGGGCTCACCGTCGGCGCCTCGTGGATGTCCAGCCCCACGCCGTGGCCGGTGCCGTGCTCGAACCGCTCGGCCCAGCCGGCTCGTGCGATCACGTCCCGGCAGATCGCGTCCACCTCCTTGCAGCCCACCCCCGGCGCGACTGCGGCCACCCCGCGGGCCTGGGAGTCCGCGACCACCTCGAAGACCCTCGCGAGCTCGCCGGTGGGCTCCCCACCCACGAAGAAGGTCCGGGTCATGTCCGAACGGTAGCCCTCGAAGGTCGCCCCGAAGTCGACCACGACCGCCTCGCCGTGGCGGACCTCGCGCCCGGTCGGGCGGTGGTGCGGCTTCGCGGAGTTCGGCCCCGACGCGACGATCGTCTCGAACGCGACGGCCTCGGCGCCCTTGCGGCGCATGGCCGTGTCCAGCGCGAGCGCGAGCTCGGCCTCCGTCACACCCTTGGCGAGCATCGGCAGGACCTCGTCGAGCGCGGCGTCGGCGATCGCGCCCGCGCGCTCGATCCGGTCGATCTCGCCGGGATCCTTCACCTCGCGCAGCGCCTCGACCTGGCCGCTCGTGGGCAACACCTCGCCCAGCAGCTCGCCCCAGCGCCGGCTTGCGCTCCAGCTCACGTGGTCGGCCTCCAGGCCGACGCGCGCGCCGCCGACGAAGGCCTTCAGCGCGTCCTGCTGGGCGGTGACCGGGCCGATCGTGATCTCCGCGTCGACCCCCGCGGCCGCCAGCTGCTCTGCGGACTGCGTCCGGTACCGCCCGTCGGTCGTGAGCAGCGCGCCCGCCCGCGTGATCGCGAGGACGCCCGCGGATCCCGTGAAGCCGCTCAGGTACCGGACGTTCGTGAGGCAGGTGACCACGAGCGCGTCCACGCCGGCCCCGTCCAGGCGCGCACGGAGCCGGTCGATCCTGCCCGCGACCTCGAGGGGCCTCACCGGCGCGCTCGCGCTCGACTGCTCACGCGCCGATGCCTCGAGCGCGCGCCGTGCCAGCGAGAACAGGCCATGCCGGCGACGGGTGGGATCCGGCCATCAGGGCGGACGCTAGCCGATGCACGCGCGGCCTCACGCAGTGCCACGTGCCCCGGCGAGCCGCACGGCGGCTTCGACCGCGAGCTCGTAGCCGAGCCCTCCCATGCCGGCGACGAGCCCGTCGGCGACCGGCGCCACCACCGAGGTGTGGCGGAACGGCTCGCGCGCAGCGGGGTTGGACAGGTGCAGCTCCACGACCACCCCTTCGTACGCGGCGAGCGCGTCGTGCAGCGACCAGCTCGTATGGCTGAGCGCGCCGGCGTTGACGACGATCGCGTCGGCCCGCCCGCGTGCGGCGTGCACCGCGTCCACGAGCACGCCCTCGTCGTTGGTCTGGAGGTGGTCGAGGGTCCAGCCGTGCCGTTCGGCGACCGCGCTCGCCCGCCGGACGTGGTCCGCGAGCGCGTCGGTGCCGTACAGCTCGGGCTCGCGGGCACCGAGCAGGTCCAGGTTCGGCCCCGACAACAACGTCACGTGCACGCGAGCTCCTCCAGCGCGCCGAGCGCGTCCTCGGGCGACACCCCGTGGACGAGCTCGACGCCGCTCGGCCCGTCGAGCACGAACGCGAGGTCGTGCGCCGCCTTCTTGTCGCGTGCCATGTAGGAGAGGAGCTCCCGTCGGCCCGAGCCCGAGAGGCCCGCGGGGAGCCGGGCGGAAAGGCCGAGGCGCTCCACCACCTCGCGGTGGAGCTCCACCCGCTCGTCGCCGATGCGGCCGAGGCGGCGGGCGAGCAACGCGGCGTAGACGAGCCCGACCGCGACCGCCTCACCGTGGCTGAGGCCATCCCCACCGCCGCCCTCACCGTGGCTGAGGCCGTCCCCACCACCGCCCTCGCCGCGTGCGGCGCGGCCCAGCGCCGAGGCCTCGAGCGCGTGCGCGAGCGTGTGGCCGTAGTTCAGCAGGACGCGCCGACCTGCCTCCCGCTCGTCCTCTGCGACGAGCGACGCCTTGCGGGCGACGCAGCGCGCGACCTGGTCGTCCAGGGCGAGGCCCGGGAGGTCGGGCTCGCCGAGGAACGTGTACTTCGCCACCTCACCGAGCCCCGACGCCCGCTCGCGCGCCGGCAGGGTCTCGAGCAACTCGGTGTCGCAGAGCACCCCGAAGGGCTGCCAGAACGCCCCGACCAAGTTCTTCCCCTCGGGCAGGTTCACGCCGGTCTTCCCGCCGATCGCCGCGTCCACCTGGCACAGCAGCGTGGTCGCCACCGTGCAGTACGGGACGCCGCGATGGTAGGTCGCCGCTGCGAACCCCGCGAGATCGCTCACCACGCCGCCGCCGACGGCGACCACCGCGTCGCTGCGGGCGAGCCCCCCGCGGGCGAAGGCGCGGCAGAGCGCCTCCACGTTGGCCATCGTCTTCGAGCGCTCGCCGGGCTCGACGACATGGACCTCGAAGGGGAGGCCGGGCCGGATCCCCTCGAACCAGGGCATCGCGGCGACCACGGCGTCGGTGACGACCGCCACCTGGCGGGCCGCCGGCACTCCCGTCGCGACCAGCCTCGAC
>JAJYMD010000018.1 GCA_021787255.1 Actinomycetes bacterium
GGAGCGGCGGGAGCGGCGGGAGCGGCGGGAGCGGCGGGAGCGGCGGGAGCGGCGGGGCGCGCTCGCGCGAAGCGATCCAGGTCGACGCCGTTGAACAGCACGTCGTACGAGCCGGCCTCTCCGCCGCACAGCATGGCCGCGCTGCGCCGGGCGGTTTCGGACACCGCGACGCGCACCTTGATCCGCCGGCACGCCCAGCGCGCGGCAGGTGCCGCGAGCGCCGCCGCGCGCGGGGCGCCCGCGCGGTGGAACGTCGCGACGATCGGCCACCATGAGGTGAGGAGGAGCCCGTAGCCGAGCAAAGGCGCCAGCGGCTCGTGGAGGTGGACGACGTCTGGCTTCCACTCTCTCAGCGCGTCGAGCGCCCGCTTGGCCGCGAGCGGGGAGACGGACACCGGCGCCACCGATCCGTTCGAGCGGACGCCGACGGACCGCCCCACCACGTAGGTGGGCCCGGCGACCCAGCCGGCGCGGCGGTCATCGGGCGCGATCAGCGCGACCTGGTGGCCCCTCCGACGCAACGAGCGCGCGAGACCCAGCGTCTGACCCTGGACGCCTCCTGGACGCGACAGGTCATAGGGGCAGACGATCGCGACGCGCAGCGCAGGCTCGGGTCCGCTCCGGTCCGCTTCAGCGTCCACGGTCGCTCGGCCAGTTCGGTCCGTAGAGGTGCCACTGCTCCGGGGCCCGGCGCACCATCCATTCGAACCGGCGCGCGAGCTCCTGGGTGAGCCTTGCGACGTCGGCGCGAAGCGGCCCGGTGCGGCGCGTGTCCAACGGCGCTGTGACCACCCCGTAGTGCGAATCCCTCGGCCCGCTGTAGACGGCCGCCGGGATCAGCGCCGCGTCGGCGCGCAACGCCAGCACGGCCGGGCCTGCCGGCAGCGTCGTCTGCTCACCGAAGAACTCGACGGGCACGCCGTTGCCTGCGATGTCCCGGTCGCTCACGAGCCCGACGACCCCGCCGCTCCGGAGCTCCCGCAGCAGCGCACCGCCCGACCCGTCGCCGAGCGCCAGGACCCGAAGCCCCATCGCTTCGCGCTGCTCGACGAACCAGCGGAAGAGCGCAGGCGGCTCGACCCGCTCCACGACGCTCGTCATCGGATGGCCTTCGAGCGCGAGCCAGGCGCCACCCCACTCCCAGCTCCCGATGTGCGGCAGCGCGAGCAGCACGCCTCGCCCCGACGCGAGCGCCTGCTCGAGGTGCTCGTACCCCCAGTCGACGACGAAGCGGCGCTGCACCACGTCGGGGCTCGTCGACGCCAGCCGCGCACCCTCCACCCAGTAGCGCGCGTAGCTGCGGTAGGAGCGAAGCGCCCATCGGCGCACCACCGCGGGATCGGGCGCGACCGCAGGAGACGTCGACGCGAGCACGCGGGTGATGTGCCGCTCGCGCATCGCGAGGTCGCCGTGGGGACGGCGTGCGAGCGCGCGGCCGACCAGCGCGGCGCTCGCGGCGGCCATCGGTTCGGGCAGGACCCCGAGCCCGGCCCCCGAGATCCGGTAGGCGAGGAAGGTCGCGGCTGCTCGGAGCCGCTCAGGCGCCACGGTCGCCGGGGTCGGACCCCTGGGAGCCGCGATGTCCCGAACGCGACGAGCCGTGCCGCCCCCGGCCTGTGCGCGCCGAGCGCACCGAGCGCATCGCGCGCGCGGCTTCGGTCCGCTCCCTGCGCGCGCGGGCACGGGCGGTGCGGCTCTCGAGAGCCTCCTGGCGGCGGGCGCGCCAGCGCGCCGCGAGCTCCCCTCGTGGTCGCCCGGGACCCGGCGAGCCGTCGCTGCTGGCACGCCGGCTGCGGACGGCCTGCCCGTCGCGCCCCGAACGCCACGCCGCCTTCGAGCGGGTCGGACGGGCGCGAGCCGGTTCGCCTTCGTGCGCGGGACCAGCGGCCGTCCGCCAGGCGGCCGAGAATCGGGCGGCCGCGGTGAGCATGGTGAGACCGAAGAGCACCCACAGGACCGGGACGAGGAGCCACGGCTCGAGGAAGCCCGCGCCGAGCAGGATCATGCGCTCGGCTCTCTCCATGAGCCCGCCGAACGTGCCGCTGTTGGTCGTCGGCAGGCCGAGCGCCTCGGCCTTCGCACGGACGTAGGAGACGAGCGACGCGGCGCCGAGCACGGCGAGGGGGAGGAGCGCGGTCTCCCCGTCGTGGACCGAGACCAGGTACCACGCGACGCCCGCCATGAGGACGGCATCGGCCACACGGTCCATGACCGAGTCGAACAGCGCGCCGCGCACCGAGGCGGTGCCGGCGGCTTTCGCCACCGGACCGTCGAAGAGGTCGTGGAACCCGGTGATCGCGAGCAGTGGGATGCCGATGAGCAGATGCCCGGTCGCGACGACGGCTGCCGTCGCGACGGCGAAGACGAGCCCCGAGGCGGTCAGGACGTCAGCGGTGACGCCCAGCCGGACGAGCCTGCGGCCAACGGGTCGCGTGAACCGGTCGACCCCACCTCGCCAGCGGCCGTCGAACACTCGCTCGAGTCTACCTCCGCGCGTGGATGGGGCCCCGTGGCGCGTCGATGGGGCCCCGTGGCGCGTCGATGGGGCCTCGTGGTGTGCGCCGCTCCCGGTGGGCCTTGACTCTGCGTGCAATAGCCGGCCCC
>JAJYMD010000123.1 GCA_021787255.1 Actinomycetes bacterium
CCACCCCCGTTGCCAGTTATGGGACCACCCCGAGGGTCCACCAACGCCGGCTGAAGAGACATTCAACTGGGCCTCCGAAGCCGATGCCGAGGAGGCTCCATGGCGTTCAGGGAGGTCACAGTGGTCCAGATACGAGAGGCGCTCAGGCGCTGGTTACGGGGTGAGGGCGAGCGCCCCATCGCACGGGGGATCGGCGTCGACCGGAAGACGGCGAGCCGCTACATCGCAGCTGCCGTCGAGCTCGGCGTCGATCGCTCGGGCGGAGAGGGGCAGCTCACTGAGGAGCTGATCGGCCGCCTGGTCGAGGCGGTCCGCCCGGTCCGCACCGACGGCCACGGCGTGGCGTGGCGGTCCCTGCTCGCCGAGGAGGAGCAGATCAAGAAGTGGGTGAAAGACGACGGGCTGACCGTCGTCAAGATCGGGATCCTCCTCGAGCGCAAAGGCGTCGTCGTCCCGCACCGGACACTCGCGCGCTTCGCGGTGGAGCGCTGCGGGGCGGGTAAGCGCACCACGACCGTGCGCGTCGACGACCCGCCGCCGGGGACCGAGCTGCAGGTCGACTTCGGCCGCCTCGGGCTGGTCCCCGACGGGGACAAGCAACGGGTGTGCCAAGGGTTGATCTTCACGGCATGCTTCAGCCGCCACCAGTTCGTGTGGCCGACGTTCGCACAGACCACCGAGGAGGTCATCCGCGGGTTCGAGGCGGCATGGGGGTTCTTCGGCGGTGTATTCCCGGTGGTGATCCCCGACAACATGCGCTCGATCGTCATCCAAGCGGAGAAGTGCGCGCCGCGGTTCAACGACGTGTTCTTGGAGTACGCGCAGGACCGCGGCTTCGTCATCGACGCGGCGAGAGTGCGGACCCCAACGGACAAACCACGCGTCGAACGGGTTGTTCAATACGTGCAGAAGAACTTCTTCGCCGGGGAGGTGTTCGTGGACCTGGCCGACTGCCGGGCACGTGCCGAGACCTGGTGCGCGACGACCGCCGGCATGCGTATCCACGGCACGACCCAGTGCCGGCCGGCGGAGTCGTTCCGCGCAGAGGAGCTGCCGCTTCTGCTCCCCGCCCCGGGCGCGCCCTTCGACACGCCGGTGTGGTCCGACCCCAAGCTCCACCGCGACTGCCACGTGGCTGTCGCCAAGTCGCTGTACTCGGCGAACTACACCCTGGTGGGCAAGACACTCCGGGCAAGGCGTGACTCCACCACGGTGAAGCTCTACCTGCGTGGCGAGCTGGTGAAGGTCCATCCCCGCGTCGCCCCAGGTCGGCGTTCCACCGATCCGGCGGACTTCCCGCCGGGCAAGGGCATCTACGCCACGCGCGACGTGGAGTCGCTCACCCGCCTGGCAGCTGTCCACGGGCCGTCGGTCGCCGCCTACGCAGCGGCCATCCTCGACACGCCGCTGCCGTGGACCAAGATGCGCCAAGTCTACCGGCTCGTGGGGCTCGGGGAGAAGTGGGGCTCGGGACGGCTCGACCAGGCGTGCCGACGGGCACTCGACGCCGAGGCGGTGGATGTCAACCTCGTCAGCCGCATGCTCGAGCGCGCCCGAGAGGACAAGGAGCCAGACGCCGAGCCAGACGCCCCGGCGGACGGGATCGTGATGCAGGGCCGCTTCCAACGCGACGCGTCGGAGTTCGCCTCGGCGGCCGAGGTCGGTCGATGAGCGCGCCGGCACCCACCGTCTCCCCCGAGCTGAAGGCGCTCATGCGCAAGCTCAAGCTCGGACGGCTGAACGACACCCTGCCCGAGCGCCTCGCGCTGGCAAAGACCCACGGCCTCAGCCACGTGGAGTTCTTGGAGCAGCTCTTCTCCGACGAGGCGACCCGGCGTGACGGCGACTCGGCTGGGCGACGGGCGCGCGCCGCACGCCTCGACCCGCTCATGGTGCTCGAAGCGTGGGACGACGACGCCAAGGTCACCTACGACCGGGAGGTGTGGTCCGAGCTCGTGTCGATGCGGTTCGTCGAGCAGGCCCGCAATGCCTTCATCCTGGGTCCGGTCGGCGTGGGGAAGACGTTTATGGCCACTGCCCTCGGCCACATCGCCTGCCGCCGCCGCATCAGCGTCCACTTCGAACGGGCCGAGAAGCTACACAAGCGACTGAAGGCGGCCCGCCTCGATGCGAGTCACGATGCCGAAATGCGCAAGCTCATCGGAGTCGACCTCTTGATCATCGACGACTTCGCGCTGACCGCCCTCGGGGCGGCGGAGACGTCGGACATCTATGAGCTTGTGGTCGAGCGGCACCGCTCCGCGGCGACAGTACTGACGTCCAATCGCGACCCGAGCGAATGGCTGGCGGTGATGGCCGACCCCCTGCTCGCACAGTCCGCTGTCGACAGGATGAAGAGCGCCGCGTGGGAGCTCGTCATCGAGGGCGAGTCCTATCGGAAGAACGAGAAGCCAGCCCTCAACGAGGGCCCCACGAAGCCTCCACCGCCGAAGCCTCGTCAGCGCCGCGCTTGACACGTCTCCCGGCCGCCGTGATGATCACGTCAGCCGGCTGATGTGGGCGCGAGGTGGTCCCATGCTGCTGGCAACGAGGGTGGTCCCATGGGACTGGCAAATGACAAATCAAGCCTTCGCCGT
>JAJYMD010000218.1 GCA_021787255.1 Actinomycetes bacterium
CCTACGCGCGCATTACACCCGCCGCGTAGTAAATTTCATCCAATTGCAGCACAGCTGCTGACAGCCGCACCCGCTCGCACTAGCTTCGGGCGCATGGCGCGAGGTCCCCAGTCCGCTCGGGCGTTGTCCAGCCCTCGCGAGCGACTCTCTGGCGTGCTGCTCTCACCCGGTGCCGGTGGGAGCGCCGACAGCCCCCAGTTGATCGCGCTCGCCGACGGACTCGCCGCTGCGACCGGCGTCGTCGTCGAGCGGATGGACTTCCCGTACCGGCTCGCCGGTCGCCGGCGTCCTGATCCCCCCTCCACGCTTGAAGCGAGCGTGCGAGAGCGGGCTTGCGCTCTCGCTCGAAGGCTGGGCGTGGAGACCGACGAGCTGGTGCTCGGAGGCAGGTCGATGGGCGGGCGGATCTGCTCAGTGGTGGTGTCGAGAGGGTTCGCTGCGGCCGGCCTCGTGTTGATCAGCTACCCTCTCCACCCCGCAGGGCGACGGGAGCCGCTTCGCACCTCCCATTTCGCGCACCTCGGGGTGCCCTGCATCTTCGTCTCCGGAACGCGAGACGCCTTCGCTGCTCCCGAGGAGCTCGAGGACGCGACTGCAGCGATCCCCGGACCCGTGACCCACGTGTGGCTGCAAGGCGGCGACCACGGGCTCCGACGGCACGGCCCAGACGTCGTCGAGGCCGTCGCGCGGTGGCTCGTCACCACCTTCGCGACGCCGGCATCCGACTGAGGGCGCCCGAGAGCGGCTGCGGCCCGGTCGTCGTTCCCGCTCCCCGACATGCTTCCCCTGGCTCTCGCGTGCCCACATCCGCCGCCGGCAACGACGGGTCATGGGGACACCGCCGTCGCTTCGGGAAGTTGCCTGGGTTCGAGCTCCGTCTCCGCAGCGCTTGCAACCGCAGGCGCGCTGCGGCGCCCTCCTGGAGCCGTCCCTGGCGCCGCCCCTCGAGCCGCCCCCGGAACCATGCCTCGAACCGTCCTCCCACCCATCCCTGCACCCATCCTTCCCAGGCCCATCACGAACATGGCGAGAACGACGAGCGCGCCACCGACGACGACGCCCCACCCCAGGTGCTCCCCCGAGAACGCGGCGAACAACGCGGCGAAGACCGGCTCGGTCGTGAACACCACTGCTGCCGACGTCGCCGAGAGATGCGCCTGCGCCCAGGACTGGACGACGAAGGCGAACGCCGTCGCCGCGACGGCCGTGAGCACGACGGCCGCCCACAGTGCCGGACTCGACGGTAGTCGGAGGTCGCTTGGTCCGGCGGCCGTGAGTGCCACGAACCCGACCGTGAGAAGCTGCACGGTCGCCAACGCATGGGCGTCCTCTGCCGTCGACCACCTCTCCAGACCGACGATCTGCAGGGCGAACAGCACTGCGGACACGATGGTCAGCCCTTCGCCAGGCCCCAACGACCCGACGCGTAGCGTCAGCACCGCGAGACCGGCCGTGGCCAGCCCGACGGCTCCCCAGGTCCGCCGACCGGGGCGCTTGCTCGAGAGAGCCCACCCGATGAGCGGCGTGAAGAGGACCTGCAATCCGGTGAGGAACCCCGAAACGGCCGCCGACGTGGAGCGGAGCCCGTACGTCTGGGCCATGTAACCTGCTGCGAGAGCCGCCCCCAGCAGAGCGCCGTTGCGCCAGCCTCGGCGCCCCAGCCTGACGAGTGCCCGGGGCCGCGCGGCGGCGAGCAACAGACCGGCGAGGACGAAGCGCCAGGCGAGGAAGTCCAGCACCGACATGTGGACGATGGCCTGCTTCACGACCACGAAGGTCGAGCCCCAGATCGCAGAGACGAGGACGAGGAGCAGGACCGCGACCAGTCCCTTCCGCCCTCGCAGTTCGTTGACCATTCGCTTCCTCCTGCGTGCTGCCGCCATCGGCCGGCCGGGCCGGAAGTAAGAGTGCAGTATTCTGCTAATGCACTATACTGCCCTTCATGCCCTCCAGGCACCTGCGGCACACAGGAGAGCCGGTGCTCCAGCGACCCCAGAGCTCTCCCCCTGTCGCCGAGCTCTTCAAGGCGGTCGGTGGCCGAATCCGCGCCGCTCGGCTCGACCAGCGGCTCACCTTGGACGAGTTGAGCGCACGATCCAACGTGAGCCGCAGGATGATCACCATGCTCGAAGCAGGCGAGACCAACGCGAGCATCGGAACCCTCGACAAGATCGCCCGCGCGCTCGGGCTCGACTTCGCGGCTCTCGTAGCCGTCCGCCCCGTGCCCACGCTGACCCCGGAGACCTCCCGCTCGGTCCCACCGGCCTGGGAGGACGGTCGGGGGAGCGCTGCGCACCTCTTGTACTCCTGCTCCGGCACGCGCACGGTGGAGCTCTGGCAGTGGGAGCTCGTCGGAGGAGCGCGCTACGAGGCGGACGCGGATCCGCCTGGTAGCGAGGAGCTCGTCGTCGTCCACTCCGGACGTCTCGTCGTCGAAGTCGCCCAGGAACCGTACGCGCTCGAGGCCGGCGAGCACCTTCGGATGCCCACCGATGCACCGTACGCATTCGTGAACCCCGCGCGAAAGACCGTGAAGTTCGACCTCGTCATCCTCATCTTCTGAGGGATCTTCTGATGGCCACCGACGTGGAGCTCGGACGGCTCCGTCGACGCCTGCCGGCGAGGAGCCGGCGAGCGCTCGACCAGGCAAGCGACCGCCGTGTCGGCGTCGGGCATCGGCGTCGGGCACCGGCCCTGGGGTCGCGGGCATGCGAGTACCGTGGAGGCGTGAGACGTTCACGGATCGCCAACCTCCCCATCCGGGTCGCCACCGGAGCGTTCATCCTGAGCTCCGGTCTCTCCAAGCTCCAGGCGGACAAGGACACCTACGAGCGGCTGCACGAGCGCGCGTCCGGCACGTTCCCGATCCTGGAGAACGTGCCTTCCGAGCAATTCGGCAAGGCGCTCGCCGCGACGGAAGTCGGCCTCGGTGCCGCGCTGCTCATGCCCTTCGTGGTCGGCGACGGCCTCGCAGGGCTCATGCTCAGCGCCTTCTCGACCGGTCTGCTCCGCCTCTACTTGAAGACCCCGGGCATGAGACAGGAAGGCAGCCTGCGCCCGAGCAGGGACGGCACCGCCATGGCGAAGGACGTATGGCTCGAGGGCATCGGGCTCTCGTTGCTGGCGAGCTCGATCGGGACGCGCCCTCGCGGCGCGCGCCGGGCGAAGAAGCGCTCCACCAACGGCAAGGCCATCAAGGCCGCGAACTGAGCACTCCGCGCGGCGCCGTCCGCCAGCCCTGCGCTGGTCGCGCGTGCACCCGTCCTGCCGTCCAAGAGCTGCACCTTGCGATGGGCACCGTGGTCTGAACGCGCGTCGCCCCGATCGCCAGGATCGCGGGGACGAGCCCACTTTCCCGGACAGGCCGGGAGGACCGGAAGAATTCACCGCCGGGCCATCTTGCTGTAGGGCACGCTTCGCGGTCCGTTCACCTGCCTTGCGTACCGTTGCTCCCGATGGCGCGACGAGAGCGGAACAGGACGGAGCGGGCTGGGACGGAGCGGGCTGGGACGGAGCGCGGAGAACGAGCCGAGGGAGCCGTCTCTTGCCTCTCTTCCCTCGCCAAGCGGCGACGCCGCGTGACCTCACGCGCCCCGATCGACGCGTGTCGCCCGCTCGGACGTTGAGCACCTGGCCACGAGGAGCTGCAGGCGGCCTGCCGCCGGTGGTCCTCGTCGTCGACGAGGAGGAACCCTGCCGCCAGGCCCTCGCGTCCGGCCTCGAGAAGGAGGGCTTCGCGGTCGAGCTCGTCGAACACGCTCGTCATGCGTTCGAGTGCTTCCAGCGCGTTCGACCAGACCTCGTCCTGCTCGACGTCGTGCTCCCCGACCAGTGCGGGGTGGAGCTCTGCAAGCGCATGCGAGCGGCTGCGCCGGTCCCCGTCATCATCGTGACGGCGAGAGGCGCCGAGGCCGACGTCGTCGCCGGGCTCGAGATCGGCGCGGCGGATTACGTGGTCAAGCCGTTCCGCCTGCGCGAGCTCGTCGCCCGCATGCGTGCGGTCCTGCGTCGCGACGCGTCCCTTCTCGTCCCCGCCGATGACGTCCTCGTCCAGGGCTGCGTCCGTCTGGACGCCGCACGGCGTGAGGTCACGGTGGACGGCCAGCTCGTCGAGCTCTCCCGAAAGGAGTTCGACCTCCTGGCCCTGCTCATGGCCCATCCCGGAGAGGTCGTCGCCCGAGACTCGTGCATCGACCGGCTCTGGTGGGACCAGGAGCTCGCGGACTCCCGCACCCTCGACACCCACATGCGGCGACTGCGGCGGAAGATCGAGCCGGACCCCGCGCACCCCCGTCACCTCGTGACCGTGCGGGGGGTGGGCTTCCGCTTCCAGCCATGAGCGCCCGCTTCCAACCCTGACGACCGTGCCCGCTTCCAACCCTGACCACCACGCCGGTACCCGAGCCGCCTCCGAGGCCGACGTCCCCACGACCGCCTACGCCAGCACCTGCGGCGCGCGGCGACCGGTCGCTACACGCGTTGCAGGTTGTCGAAGCGCGCGTACTGGCTGAGGAAGACGAGGTGCGCCGAGCCGGTCGGCCCGTTGCGGTGCTTGGCCACGATGATCTCGGCGAGCCCCCGCCGGTCGATCGGCGTCTCGGGGTCGTAGAGCTCCTCGCGGAAGATGAACAGGACGACGTCGGCATCCTGCTCGAGGGAATTGTGGGCGATGACCCCGTTGGCGATGAAGTTGTGGGTCCCCTCCACGGTGGCGTCGAACGTCGGCCGCACCCCGGCCGGGGTGATCTCGACGACCTCGTCCCAGAAGACGTCGGGCACGGCGAGTGCCGGCCGTGCTGCCAGGTGCGGCTCAGCGTCCGAGCCGGGCTTGGACGCCAGCGCCGCGAGCGCGGGCGCCGGGCTGCCGCTGCGGGTCCGCGGACAGCCGACGAGGTCAAGGAACCTCTCCAGCTCGGTCCCGTCTGTCACGATCACGCTCCAGCGCTCGAGACGGCCGGCCTTCCGGGCGGGCGCGACCCGCGAACCGATTCCCAATCGGACCAGGGCCCGCTTGACCCCGTCCGCCAGACGACGGCTCGTCGTCACGTAGCTCACGCACACACGTGGCCCGCGCCCACGCCCACGCCCACGTGAGGACCTGATCGAGCCGCCGGTGGCCCACAGGTGCCACAGGAACAGCCCCAGCTGCCGCTCGCCGAGGCCGAGCACGGGCTCGGGGATGAACGTCTCGCACGCGCGGCTGCCCCACAGGCCGTACGGCTCGAGCCAGTTCCGCACCACCTGGCGCTCGCGCTCGGTCGAGCGCGGTGCGAAGAGCCGGAGACGCCAGACGTCGCCCCGGAGGCTGCAGACCACGTCGACGTCGAGGAGCCGACGAGCCGTCTCTTCGACGACCCTCTTGCTGGCCGGATCGCGCGTCACGTACGTGACACCCTTCGGCCCGATCGAGCCGCCACCGATGAGGTGGGCGAGCAGCACCAGCTCATCGTCCGACCAGTCACCACATCGCGCCGTCGGTGGGCCGACCCGACGCGGCACGGCGACGTGCTCGCCGATGTCGATCTCGTCGAGCCGCCGCCACCCATCGACGGTGCGGAACTGGTGGTTGGCCGTCGCTTCCACTTCGTACCCCGAGCGGAGGCGGAGCCGGAGCACCGGTCGGCGTCCCGTCGGGAACGCCTTGACCAGCCGGCGGGGCACGAGCGTCCACGTCTCGTCGTCGAGCGACCAGACCAGTGGCCGCTCCTGACTCAGCACGAGCTCCCCGAGCGTGACCTCCTCGCCCGTGTCCGCCCGCAGCAGTCGGGTCGTGGCCGGCATGCACCCGGACTCTCGGAGGTCCGACAGCATCGGCCGCTTGTCCTGCCGGGCCTCCAGGTTGCGCGAAAGCTGTGACAACGCGACGACCGGGCATTCGAGCTCCCGAGCGAGGATCTTCAGCCCGCGGCTGATCTCGGACACCTCGACCTGGCGGTTCTCCGCCTTGCCCCGCCCGGTCATGAGCTGCAGGTAGTCGACGACCACCAGCCCGAGATCACCTTCGGTCTTCTTCAGCCGCCTCGCGCGCGCCCTGATGTCCATCACCGTGAGGTGCGGGTTCTCGTCGATGAAGATCGTCGACTCGCTGAGCCTGCTCACCGCGTTGCCGACCTTCGCCCAGTCGCCGTCGTGCAGGTGGCCGGTCCGCATCCGCTGGGAGTCCACGCGGGCCTCGGACGCGAGGAGCCGCTGCGTGAGCTCGAGGTGGCCCATCTCGAGCGAGAAGAGCAGTGCGGGGCGGCGCAGCACGGTGCCGACGTGGGCGAGCATCCCGAGGGCAAAGCTCGTCTTGCCCATGGCGGGCCTCGCCCCGACGATCGTGAGGCTCGCTGGCTGCAGTCCGGCCAGGATGTCGTCGAGCTCGGCGTAGCCGGTCGCGACCCCCGTGATCCGGGTGCTGCGGTGGGAGAGCTCCTCGATGCGGTCGAGGCTCGGCCCGATCAGGTTCCTCAGCGACTCGACCGAGTCGACGGTCCGCCGCTCCGACAGGTCGAAGACGAGGCGCTCGGCCTCGTCGATGGCGGCTGTCACGTCGTCGGGCATCGCGTAGCCGAGCTCCGCGAGCTCGCCGGCGACGCCGATCAGCCGTCGCAAGAGGGCGTGCTCTTCCACGATGCGGGCGTAATGCCCCGCGTTGGCCAGCGAGGGGGTGTTCGCCTGCAGGGAGACGAGGACGGTGGGATCGCCGACCTGGTCGATGAGACCCCGGCGGCGCAGCTCGTCCGCCACGGTGACCGCGTCCACCGGCTCTCCGGCCTCGAACAGGGAGACGATCGCCGAGAAGACGTGACCGTGCGAGGGCTTGTAGAAGTCCGCCGCAGAGCAGGTCTCCACCGCTGCCGCGACGGCATCGCTCGAAAGGAGCATCGCCCCGAGCAGGGACTCCTCGGCGTCGAGGTCGTGCGGCGGCACCCGCGGCTGGCGACCTGCACCAGCCGCCAACCCGGCTCCGCCCCCCCCACTGCGGGTCTCTCCCGCACCATGGGTGGGCATGCCGGGCCGGAGCCGGCGTGGGCGGTCGTCTTCGATGGCCTGCACCATGGCCTACCTACCTTGCGCGAACGAGGCTGTTGATGTGAAGACCCGAAACCTGGGGATTTCAGGCCTCCTCCACAGGGACAAGCCTGTGCACATCCCTGTGGAAAACCGCCAGAGCCTGTGGATCGTGGGGTGGACGGCGGGGGGCCGGCGCGTCAGCACGGCCCCATGGTGCATGAAGGCTGTGACACCGGCGAAAGCCCCGCCGCCGACGGAGCCCGGTCGGCAATCGTTCAGACCGCCGCGACAACCTCCACCATGACCGACGTCGCGATGTCGCCGAACAGCCGCACGGGCACCTCATAGGTCCCGGTCGCCTTGATGGGCTGGTCGAGGGAGAAAGAGCGGGGGTCGACGACGACGTCCTTCTGCTCACGCACGGCGTCGGCGATCTCGGCCACGCCGACCGATCCGAACAGCCTGCCGGTCGAGCCGGCGCGGGCGATCACCCGCAGCGTCGCGCCGGCCAGCACCTGCGCCTTCGCCACGGCCGCCTGGCGGTCCTTCGCCTCGCGCAGATCACGGGCGCGCCGCATCGCCGCAGCCTGCGCCTGGACCCCCTTCGTGGCCGCGAACCCGATCCCGGATGGGAAGAGGAAATTCCGGGCGTAACCGTCGGCGACCTCGACGATGTCGCCCCGACGCCCGACGCCGTCCACGTCGTCGCGCAGGAGGACCTTCATCGCTCCTCGCCATCGTCGACGCTGACCGCCTCGAGGTCGACGGGACCGCCGGCCCCATCCGTGCCGAGGACTTCGTCCGCGACGCGGTCTCCACTGGCGCTCCCTGCACCTTCGGACCCGTCGCCACCGGGACCCCCGCCTGCCAAGTCCATCACCTCGGAGGCGTCCGCCCCGGCCATCGTCTCGTCGGCACCCTCGGGTCCGACTGCGCCGCGCTCCTCGCGACCACGCTCCCCCGGGCGGCCCGCGCCCGGGACCCGCTCGAACCGCTCGCGTCCTGCTCGTCCTCCGGGGCGTTCGGTGACCGTCCGCTGCGTGTAGGGAAGAAGCACGAGCTCACGGGCGGTCTTGATCGCCTCAGCGACGTCACGCTGGTGCTGCGCGCAGTTCCCCGTGACGCGGCGCGAACGGATCTTGCCCCGGTCGCTCATGTACTTCCGCAGCAGCGGCACGTCCTTGTAATCGACCCACTCGACGCCGTCGCGGCACAACGCACAGGGCTTCTTCTTGATCCTTCGGTTCAGGTCCTTGGGGGCGCGTCGCGAGGTCCCCCCGCGGTAGTTGCTCCGTGCCATCAGAAGGCCTCCTCGTCGTAGCCGTACCCGGCGGTCTCCTCCTGGCGGGGTGCAGGCACCTGCGACTGCCGCCCGCCACGCGATCCCTCGGAGGGGCCGCGTCGCTCGTTCTTCGTGACCTGGGCCGTCGCCCACCGCAGCGAGGGGCCGACCTCGTCTGCGACCACCTCGATCTTCGTGCGGCGATCGCCCTCGGACGTCTCCCAGCTGCGTTGCTCGAGGCGCCCGCAGACCACCACCCGCGCGCCACGGGTGAGGCTCTCGCTCACGTTCTCCGCCATCTCACGCCAGCACACGATGTCGAAGAAGCTCGTCTGCTCCTCCCATTCCTGGGTCTGGCGGTTCTGCCAGCGTCTGTTCACCGCGAGCCCGAAGGTGGCCGTCGGCTGCCCGGTGTTCGTGAAGCGCAGCTCGGGGTCCCGCGTCACGTTGCCCACGAGCGTCACGCTGTTGTCCGGCATCGTGTTCCTCCTCGTTCCTCTGCGTACGTCGCTCCGCCGGCAGATCAGTCGCCCGCGGGAAGCACGAGATCCGCGGCATCCACGGCATCCGCTGCGGCGCCTGACGGCGCCCCCTCCCCAGTCGGAGCACCTGCCGACCTCGCCCCCTCGGCTTCGCCGCTCCTCGTGGACGCCGCCGTCCGCGACACCTGGCCCTCCGGCTCGGCACCGTCGGCTCGGAACCCACGCCCGCCACGGGCACGCGGCGAAGGGCCCCGTCCCGCCGACCGCCCGTAGCCGGGCACGCCGGAGGCCACACGCGCCGCGACCCTGTCCGGCAACCGGATCACCTTGAAACGAAGGACCTCGTCTGCGAGCGTGAGGAGGCGGTGCACCTCAGCGACGGTCCGGGGCTCCCCGGAAAGCTCGACCAGCACGTAGTAGCCCTCACGGCGGTGCTTCACCTCGTACGCGAAGGGCCGGCGTCCCCACCGGTCCACGTGACCGGGAACCCCGTCGCTCGCACGGATGGTGTCGAGGAGGCGATCGACGACCGCCTGGATCGCCGGTGCCTCGGCACCGGCATCGAAGATCACCATCGCTTCATAGGGCCGCATCTGCGGCTCACCTCCCTCCGGACCGGGTGCGCCCTCGCACCCGGGCCCCGGCTCGCGGGGCAGGGCAGCTCTTCCAATTTTCCAGCCTCCGGCACGATCGACGCAGGAACGCCCAAGGCGCCCACACAGGGACCGAAGGTCGAGGCTCTTCGAGAGCCTAGCTCACGGCCCGAGGCCACGATGCCCCAGGCCACGGTGCCCGACGCCACGGTGCCCGACGCCACGGCCCCAGGCCACGGTGCCGGACGCACCGGTGCCGGGCAACCGACGTCGGCCCTCAGGCTCCGACCACCCCAAGGCTCCGACCGAGCTCGTCGGAGGCGTGATAGCTCTCCGCGTCGCCCGGGAACGTCCCCGAACGCACGTCCGCGGCGAACGCCGCGATCGCCTCGGTAGCGACGTCCGCCAGGTGCGCGTACTGACGCACGAACTTGGGCACCGGGCCCTTGCCGAGCCCGAGCACGTCGTGGAAGACGAGGACCTGGCCGTCGCAGTGGGGCCCCGCGCCGATCCCGATCGTCGGGACGGCGAGCTCGTCGGTCACCCTGGTCGCAACCACATCCGGCACGCCTTCCAAGACGAGCGCGAAGCACCCCGCGTCGCACAGCGCGTGCGCGGCGGCGAGGAGCGCGTGCGCGCCGTCCGCGTCGCGCGCCTGGACGCGGTAGCCCCCCATCGGCAGCACCGACTGGGGCGTCAGGCCGAGATGGCCCATCACCGGGATCTCCGCCCGCACGATCCCCTCCACGACCGGCACCCGAGAGAGACCGCCTTCGAGCTTCACCGCGCCCGCGCCTGCACGTACCAGCGCGGCCGCGTTCGCGACGGCCTCCTCCAACGAGAGGTGGTAGCTCATCCATGGCATGTCACCGACCACGAGCGCAGACGGGCACGCGCGAGCGACCGCCGCCGTGTGGCGCACCATGTCGTCCATCGTGACGTGCAAGGTGTCGGGATAGCCGAGCACGTTGTTCGCGACCGAGTCGCCGACCAGGATCACGTCGACGCCGCCAGCGTCGGCGAGGCGGGCGCCCGGCTCGTCGTAGGCAGTCAGCATCACGATCGGCTCGGCGCCGGCGCGGCGCTTGCGCACCCGGAGCATCGGCACCGTGACCGGCTCGCGCGGCCGCTGCGGGCGCGCCACAGGAGGGCTGTCGGTCATCTGCCCTCCAGACATCAGCCCTCCAGATCCTCGATCCGTCGTCGACCGGGTTTAGCCGCGGCCGGAAGCCCCCGCGCGGGCAGCGCGGCCGCCGGCGGGGTACTTGCGCAGCAGATGGTGCCACGCACACCCGAGACAGACCTCCACGTCGTAGCAGAGCACCGGTTCGCTGCGGTGCCGGAGACGCTCCAGCTCGCCAGCCGTCCCCGGGCACCTCCCGCCTGCAGGGAGCCCCGCGCCGAAGACGTACGTCACCTGGACCATCTGTTCTTCGCCGCAGATCGGACAGCCACCGCCGAGCGGGCGGCCGACGTTGCGGGCGGCACGCATGAGCTCGGGGTGGG
This sequence comes from Actinomycetes bacterium, assembly GCA_021787255.1. Next base: position 10,860 of record JAJYMD010000218.1, read on the forward strand.
CGTCGCACACCTCCACGGTGCCGAGCCGCCCCCGGCGAACCTCCCGTACCACGGAGTTGCGCACCAGCCGGTACTCGACACGAGCCTCCTGCGCGGGCTCCTCCGCACGGCGGGGGGCACCTGGTCCCGGGCGCGACGTCACGACGCGAGGCTATCGCCCGCCCGTGCCGGCCTTGCCCGGATCCCGGCCTGCGCCGGCGGACCCTCGCCGGCGCGGCAGCCCCCGGGAGCTGGCCACGCGGGTCGCGTGCACGTCGCTATATCGATTCGATACGATGATCCGCCGTGCTGGACCTCGCGATCCTCGGGCTCCTCGAAGAGCGCGGCGAGCTCCATGGCTACGAGATCCGCCGGCAGCTGCGAGGGGGGCTCGGCCTGCTGGCCAGCGTCTCGTTCGGATCGCTTTACCCCGCGCTCGCGCGCCTCGAGGCGACGGGCGCGGTCGAGGCGGTCGACGCGGTCGAGGGCCCCGAGCCGCGGTTCGAGCTCGTCCCCCCGACCGGGTCGCTGTCTGGAGAGCTCGCGGTGCTGCGGGCACGGCGGAGCGCAGCGAAGCACCCGCGAGGGCGCCGATCGCGCAAGGCGTACCGCATCACCGAAGCGGGCCGCGCGCTCTTCGCCGACCTGCTCGCGGGAGCAGGCATGACCGACGACCAGCGCAGCTTCTGGCTCCGGCTCACGTTCGCCCGCCACCTGCCCGCTCCCGCGCGTGTCGCGCTCCTCGAGCGTCGCAAGACCCAGCTCGCCGAGCGCCTCACCGAGGTGCGCGCCGCAGGCGGAGACAGGGAGCTGGACGTCTACGCACGTTCGGTCGTCGAGCACACGGCGGACGCGCTCGAGCACGACATCCGCTGGCTCGACCGCCTCCTCGAGGCGGAGCTGGCGGCGGGGGGCGCCGCCTACGCGCCGCGCCACGTCGCCGGATGAACCCGGTCCATCCCGCCGGCTCCGGGCAGGTCCGTGCCCCGGGCCGCGGCCGACCGAGCAGTGAGCAACCCGGCCGACCGAGCGGCCGACCGAGCAGTGAGCAACCCGGCCAACCGAGCACAGAAGAAGGAGACGGCCGATGAGCAGCATCCGAGTCGCCATCGCCGGCGTGGGCAACTGCGCCAGCTCGCTCGTCCAGGGCATCTCGTACTACCGGGATGCAGCCGAGAGCGACCTCGTCCCCGGGCTCATGCACGTGGTGCTCGGCGGCTACCACGTGCGCGACCTCGTGCCGGTCGCCGCATTCGACGTCGACGCCTCGAAGGTCGGGACGGACCTGGGCAAGGCGATCTTCGCCGGACAGAACAACACCGTGCGCTTCGCCGACGTCGGCGAGCTCGGCATCACCGTTCAGCGCGGGCCGACCCTGGACGGCCTCGGCCGCTACTACCGGGAGGTGATCGAGGAGTCGCCCGCGGCACCCGTCGACGTCGCCGCCGCCCTTCGCAAGGCCGAGGCCGACGTGCTCGTCGCGTACCTGCCGGTCGGGTCCGAGCGAGCCCAGAAGCACTACGCCGAGGCGTGCCTCGAAGCGAAGGTGGCCTTCGTGAACGCGATCCCGGTGTTCATCGCGTCGGACCCCGTCTGGGCGGGCCGCTTTGCCGAGGCAAAGGTCCCCGTCGTGGGCGACGACATCAAGAGCCAGGTGGGCTCGACGATCGTCCACCGTGTGCTCACGCGCCTCTTCGAAGACCGCGGGCTCGTGCTCGACCGCACTTACCAGCTGAACGTCGGCGGGAACATGGACTTCCGCAACATGCTCGAACGCGACCGGCTCGAGTCCAAGAAGGTGTCCAAGACCCAGGCGGTCACGAGCCAGATCGAGCACACGGTGCTCCCCGCCGACGACGTCCACATCGGCCCCTCGGACCACGTCCCGTGGCTCGCGGACCGCAAGTGGGCGTACATCCGCATGGAGGGCCGGAACTTCGGCGACGTCCCGCTGAACCTCGAGCTGAAGCTCGAGGTCTGGGACTCGCCGAACTCCGCCGGCGTGATCATCGACGCCGTGCGCTGCGCCAAGCTCGCGCTCGACCGGGGCATCGGCGGCCCGCTCGTCGGACCGTCGTCCTACTTCATGAAGTCGCCGCCGGTGCAGTACCACGACGACGTGGCCCACCAGCTGGTCGAGGCGTTCGCCGCCGGCGACCCCTCGCCGGGCTGGCCTGGGACCCCCAGATCCTCAAGCTGATCCCGGTCAGGCTGATCCCGGTCTTGGTCCGCTGCGGGCCGCCCACCATCGATCGAGCCGCCGACCCGCCTCCTCCTCGCCGAGCGGCCCCTCGTCGAGCCTGAGCTCGAGCAGGTAGGCCAGCGCCTCTCCGACGGCAGGTCCCGGCGGGATCCCGAGGCGTGCCATCACCTGTGTGCCGTTCAGGTCGGGCCGGATCGCGTCGAGCTCCTCTCGCGCACGCAGTTCCGCGATCCGTCGCTCGAGCTCGTCCATGCGCCGGGCGAGCGCGCGCGCCTTCGCCTCGTTTCGCGTCGTGCAATCCGAGCGCGTGAGCTCGTTCAGCCTGTCGAGCAGCGGACCCGCGTCGCGCACGTAGCGGCGCACGGCACGGTCGCTCCAGCCGAGCTGGTAGGTGTGGAAGCGCAGGTGCAGCTCGACGAGCTGCGAGACCACCTCGATGTCCTCCTTCGGGTAGCGCAGCGCCTCCATGCGCGCGCGCGTCATGCGAGCACCGACGACGTCGTGGTGGTGGAACGTGACACCGTCCGGCCCGATCGCCCGGGTCTTGGGCTTGCCGACGTCGTGGAAGAGCGCGGCCAGCCGGAGCTGCCGGTCCGGCCGGCACTTGTCGACGACGGCGAGCGTGTGGGCGAGCACGTCCTTGTGGCGGTGGACCGGGTCCTGCTCCAGGCGGAGGGCCGACAGCTCGGGCAGGAACTCCTCGGCGAGACCGGTCCCCACCACGAACCCGAGCGCGCGCGAGGGGCCCGGGGCAGGCAGGACGAGGATCCTGTCGAGCTCGTCGCGGATCCGCTCGGCGGACACGATGGAGAGCCGGTGGTGGCCCTTCCTCACCGCGTCGACCAACCGGTCGTCCGGCACGAGGCCGTAGCCGGCCGCAAAACGCGCCGCACGGAGCATTCGCAGCGGATCGTCGCCGAAACTGACCTCGGGATCGAGCGGGGTCCGCAGCCGGTGCGCCGCGAGGTCCGCGAGCCCGCCGTAGGGGTCGACGAGCCGCAGGTCCGGCAGCTCGAGCGCCATCGCGTTGACCGTGAAGTCGCGCCGCGAGAGATCCGTCTCGACGTCGTCGCCGAAGGTGACGTCGGGCTTGCGCGAGTCGGGGACGTAGGCCTCCGCGCGATGGGTGGTGATCTCGTAGGTCTTGGACCCCGCGCGGCAGCCGATGGTGCCGAACCGCTTCCCCTGGGTCCAGACGTGGTCGGCCCAGCCACGCACGATCCGCTCGATCTCGTCGGGCAGCGCGTCGGTCGTGAGGTCGTAGTCGCTCGAGGCGGCGGCGCCGTCCTCGGCGCCTCCGGGCCGCTCCACGAGGGCGTCGCGCACGGAGCCGCCCACGAGGTAGACACGGTGGCCGGCCCGGCGGAACCGCTCGGCGAGCGCGCCGGTGGCGTCGACGAGAGGGCGGAAGCGCTCGGGGACCGTGGGCGACTGCACCGGTCCACGGTACAGCCGGGTCGCGCCAGGTCGTCCTTCCAGAGCCGCGAGCTCTCGAGGCCCGAGCAGAGCCTTCGCGACGAAGCGGGACGAACGACGACGAACACGACGGGACGAACGACGACGATCGCTGCAGATCGGCGCACGCCGAGAAGTAGCGTCGTGCGGTGTCGATGAGGAGCCGCCGGGCAAGGACCACGACACGGCGTGCCGACGTCGCCCGATGGTCTCTTGGACCTCGCGCCCTGGCCATGGGCCTCGCCGCGACCCTCATGGTCGCGCTCGGCGCGCTCGGCGCGCTCGGCGCCCCCAAGGCCGGCTCCGTCCACGCCGTCTCCCGTGCAAGGTCCCTCGCCGCGCCTCGCA
>JAJYMD010000057.1 GCA_021787255.1 Actinomycetes bacterium
ACGGTGGACGCGATCGGCGGGCGGGTCCCCGTGCTGGTCGGCACGATGAACGCGTTCACGCCCCGAGCGGTCGCCTACAGCCGCCAGGCGGAGGAGATGGGCGCCGACGGCCTCATGATCCTGCCCCCCTACTACTACACCCCGACCGACGACGAGATCTTCGGCTACTACCGAGCGATCTGTGAGGCCGTCACCGTCCCGATCATGCTCTACAACAACCCGGTCACGTCGAACGTGGACATGTCCGCGGCGCTCGTCGCCCGTCTCACCCGGGCGTTCGAGCAGGTGCGCTACATCAAGGAGTCCAGCCGGGACCTGGCCCGGGTACGCGACGTCATCGAGGCGACCGAGGGCGTGATGAACGTCTACGCGGGCGAACGCGCCGTGGACTCGTTCGTGCTGGGGGCAGTCGGCTACGTGAACCCCTACGGCAACTACGTCCCCCGGGCCTCTGCGCGGATGTGGACGCTCCTCGAAGAAGGGCGGATCGACGACGCTCGGCGGATCCAGCGCCTGCTCGACGCGATGGACCACACGATCGCCGAAGGTCACCCCACGTACGGCCACCAGTGCTACTCGAAGCGGCTCGCGGCCATCGCCGGGTACCCGGTCGGCGACGTCCGTCCACCCATCACCCCCTTCAGCGCCCTCGGCGAGGAGGGGGAACGCCGCGTCACGATCCTCTCGGACCTCATGCGCCGCCTCGACGCCGTCGTCGACGAGCTGGACGCGCGAGCACCCGTACCGGCAGCGGCCGACGCCGAGCACGTCGCTGCACCGGCCGGCGTCAGCCCGAGGTCGGGCGCGCAACCCGCTCGAAGCGGTTGATGTTGACGTCGAAACCGGCGTCATTGCCGGTGAGGAGCTGGCGGCGGGAGGAGATCCTCCAGCGGCCGTCGGGACACCGCACGAGCCGGTCCTCGTAGCGGCCCATCATCGTGGCCGTCGAGCCGTCGGGTCGCTCGTGCCATGCGAGGACGTAGCTGAGCGCGCCTGCGGTGGCTCCATCGGGGCCCAGGGTGACGAGGACGTTGGAGAGGTGGTGCGAGGTACGGGCCCAGCGCCACATCCTCTCCAGGTCCTGACGCAGGCCCGCCGCGCCGGTGCTGCGCAGGTGCGGCTCGGGACCGTAGTCGACGGTGCAATCGTCGGTGAACAGCGACGCCAGCGCGTCGAGGTCCATCTCGTCGAGGAACGCGCAGTACGAGTAGAGCACCTCGGTGATGGCCTGCTTGTCGTGCAGCTCCTGGACCAGCGCGTCGAGATGCGACGATCGCCCTGTCGTCTCTTCGCTTACCTCTTCCATCCCAGGCTTCCCCTCAGCGGGCTCCTCGTCACGATCTCCTCGCCGAGCGATCCCCGGGCCGGCTCCCCTTCACGTGCGTCCTTCATCGCACCGGCGATGTCACGCCGTCGATGCAGAGGTACTTCACCTCGAGGAACTCCTCGAGGCCATGATGGGAGCCCTCCCGGCCCACGCCCGACTGCTTCATCCCCCCGAACGGTGCGCCCTCGTAGGAGATCGAGCCCGTGTTGACCCCGACCACGCCGAACTCGAGCGCCTCGCCGAAGCGCAGCGCGCGGCCGAGATCGCGCGTGTAGAAGTACGCGGCGAGCCCGGACTCGGTCGCGTTGGCGAGGGCGAGGGCCTCTTCCTCGGTCTCGAAGCGGAAGACGGGAGCCACCGGGCCGAACGTCTCCTCCCGGGCGATCGCCATCCCCTCGCGCGCCCCCACGACGACGGTGGGCTCGAAGAAGGTGCCGCCGAGCTGGTGCGGGCGCCCGCCGCGGCGCACCTCGGCGCCCGAGGAGGTCGCGTCCGCGAGGTGCCGCTGCACCTTGGCGAGGGCGCGCCCGTCGATCAGGGGACCGACCTGCACCCTGGGGTCGATGCCGTGCCCGACGACCAGGTCGGCGACACCCTGGGTGAAGCGCTCCACGAACTCGTCGTGGACCTTCGCATGGACCAGCACGCGGTTCGAGCACACGCACGTCTGGCCTGCGTTGCGGAACTTCGAATCGATCGCGCCGGCGACCGCTGCATCGAGGTCCGCGTCCTCGAACACGACGAACGGCGCGTTGCCGCCCAGCTCGAGCGCGACACGCTTGACCGTCGGGGCGCATTGGGCCATCAGGAGCTTGCCGACCTCGGTAGAGCCGGTGAAGGTGACCATGCGCACGTCCGGCGACTCGGTCAGGATCGCACCGACGACGACCGGATCGCCGTGCACCACGTTCAGGACTCCTCGGGGCATCCCCGCCTGCGAGGCGAGCTCTGCGAGCGCGAGCGCCGAGAGGGGTGCCTCGCTCGGTGGCTTGAGCACCACGGTGCAGCCCGCGGCGAGGGCAGGCGCGACCTTGCGCGCGATCATGAGGGCGGGGAAGTTCCACGGGGTGATCGCCGCGACCACCCCCACGGGCTGGCGCAGCGCGAAGAGTCGACGGCCACGCCGGTTGTAGGGGATCACCTCGCCGTAGGCGCGCCGCGCCTCCTCGGCGAAGAAGCGCAGGAACGCGGCGCTGTAGGTGAGCTCGCCGACCGCCTCGCCGATCGGCTTGCCCTGCTCGATGGTGAGCAAGGCAGCCAGCTCGTCGACCCGGGCGACGAGCAGCTCCTGCCAACGCCAGAGGACGTTGCCCCGTTCGCCCGCAGGGAGGGCACGCCAGGCGCCCAATGCCCTCGAGGCCGCCGCGACCGCCTCGCCGACGTCGTCGGGCGACGCTGTGGCGACTTCTCCGACGAGCGCCCCGGTCGCCGGGTCGTGCACCTCGAGGCGCCGGCCGCCGGACGCGGGCCGCCAGCGGCCGTCGATGAAGAGGTCCTCGCGCAGGATCCCCGCCTCGCGGAGGCGTTCGAGCCGAGCCGAGACGGCGGTGGCAGCCGCCTCGAGCGAGATCCCCGATGGGGTCGGTGGCGTCATCGGAACCTCGATACTATCCTGAGATCGTTCGTCAGCCGGACGGTGGTTCGCTTATCGTGCACGAGGAAGGAGCCCGATTGCAATCCCTCGACGACCTCGACCGCCGGTACGTCTTCCACCCGTTCACCTCCATCAAGGACCACCTGGAGGCCGGGCCGCTCATGATCGTCGAGGGGCGGGGGTGCCGCCTCTTCGACGCCGCAGGCAACGGCTACCTCGACGCGATGGCGGGGCTTTGGTGCGTGAACGTCGGCTACGGCAACACCGAGATCGCCGAGGCGATCGCCGCGCAGTCCAAGCGGCTCTCCTACTACCACTCCTTTTCCTCCATGGCCAACGACGTGTCGACCCGGCTCGCCGAGCGGCTCGTCACCGGCGCGCCGGTCCCCATGTCCAAGGTGTTCTTCGGCAACAGCGGGTCGGACGCGAACGACACCGAGATCAAGCTCGTCTGGTACTACAACAACGTGCTCGGGCGGCCCGAGAAGAAGAAGATCGTCTCGCGCCGGCGCGCCTACCACGGGGTCACCGCCCTCACCGCCGGGCTCACCGGCCTCGACAACGTCCACGCGGGCTTCGACGCGCCGATGCCGATGATCCGCCACGTGCGTGCCCCCCAGCGCCTGTGGGAGGCCGAGCCGGAGATGACCGACGAGGAGTTCAGCGCGAGCCTCGCCCGGGAGCTCGAGGAGCTCATCGTCGCCGAGGGGCCCGAGACCGTCGCCGCCTTCATCGCCGAGCCGGTCCAGGCCGCCGGCGGGGTCATCATCCCCCCGGCCGGCTACTTCCAGGCGATCAGCGAGGTGCTGGACCGCTACGACGTCCTGCTCATCGCCGACGAGGTCGTCTGCGGCTTCGGTCGCCTCGGGCGGTGGTTCGGCACCGAGCGCTTCGGGATCCGACCCGACCTCATCACCGTGGCCAAGGGCATCACCTCGGCCTACGTACCGCTGTCTGCGAGCTACGTCTCGGCCCGGGTCTTCGACGTCCTCGCCGAGGGCGGGGAGCGCTTCGGGCCCCTCGGCCACGGCTACACGTACTCCGCGCACCCGCTCGCCGCCGCCGCCGCCCTCGTCAACCTCGACATCGTCGAGCGCGACGGGCTCGTCGAGCAGGCGGCCAAACGCGGCGCCTACCTGCTCGAGCGCCTGCGCGAGCGCTTCGAGGACCATCCTTACGTGGCAGAGGTGCGCGGCGAGGGGCTCATCGCCGCGGTCGAGCTCGTCGCCTCGCGCGACCCGCTGCGCCGCTTCGACCCGGCCCTCAAGGTGGGCGGGCGCGTCGCACGAGCGAGCCTCGGTCACGGCGTCATCACCCGCGCGCTCCCAGAGGCGGACACGATCGCCTTCTCGCCGCCTTTCGTCGTGACCGAAAGCGAGATCGACCAGATGGTCGAGGGCACGGGAGCCGCCCTCGAGGAGGTCGCGGCCGGCCTCTCGAAGGGCTGACGCGGCGGCTCCATGCGACGGTTCGTCGGCTTCCTCGTCAATCCCCTCGCCGGGATGGGGGGACGGGTCGGGCTGGGGGGCAGCGACGGCGAGCAGCGGGTCGCAGAGGCGCATCGGCGCGGCGCGCAACCGGTCGCCCCGGCGCGCGCGTCGCGAGCGCTGCATCGCCTCGCCGCCCGCCGCGACGTCGGCGACCTCACCGTCGCGGTGGCACCGGATCCCATGGGTGCAGAGCTCGCCGAGGCGAGCGGCCTTCGCACCCAGCCGCTGGCGGTTCCGATCGGTTCCCCGACCACCGCCGCCGACACGGTGGCGGTGGCACGTGCCGCGGCGGCGGCTGGCGTCGACCTCCTCCTCTTCGCAGGAGGTGACGGCACCGCAGCCGACGTCCTCGCCGCGGTCGGCCAGTCGACCCCCCTCCTCGGGATCCCAGCAGGCGTGAAGATGCGCTCGGGCGTCTTCGCCGCCTCCCCCGAGGCAGCCGGGGATCTCGCCGCGGACCACCTGGTCCGGTTGGCACGTGCCCCGGTCGGAGAGGTCCACCCCGAGCTGCTCGTGCCCACCGAGGTCATCGACGCTGCGCCCGGCGGGGGCGGTGCTTCGACAGGCGGCGGGGGCGCTGCCCCGACAGGCGGCGGGGGCTCGATGCAGAGCGCGCTCGTCGGGGTCGCGCTCGTCCCACGGGCGGGTGACGGCCGCCTGATCGGGCCCAAGAGCTCCTCGGCGCTCGGGTCGAGCTCTGCGCTCGACGCGCTCGCCGAGGCGGTGGCATCCGAGCTCGACCCCGACACCCTCTACCTCGTCGGCCCGGGGACCACCACCGCGCGGGTGCTCGCCGCGTTGGGTCTCGAGGCGAGCACGCTCGGCGTCGACGCCGTCGCGGGTGGCGAGCTGGTCGGCCACGACGTCGGCGAGCAGGAGATCCTCGGGCTTCTCGACGGATACCCGCGCACGAAGCTGATCCTCGGCGTGATCGGGGGGCAGGGCATGCTCCTCGGGCGAGGCAACCAGCAGCTCAGCCCAAGGGTGCTCGCACGGGTATCGCCCGAGGACGTGACGATCCTCTCGTCAGCGGACAAGCTCGTCGCGCTGCGCCCTGCGCTGCTTCGAGTGGACGTCGGTGTCGAGGCACCGTTCCCGTGGCTCGCCGGCTATCGGCGTGTGCGAGTCGCCCCTCGGCGCGACATGCTGATGCGCGTGGGTGCGTGATCCGGAGCAACTGCGCAACCACGAACACGGACGCGTACACGAATGAGTGAGCACACGGACACGAATGAGTGAAGTACCCAGCTGAGCCACCGGGCATCCAGGCACGAAGGAGGAGGCGAACACCGACGTGGCACACCCCTACATGGCGAGCGCGCTCGACGACCAGCGCGACGAGATGCTCGCGCTGATCGGCGCCAAGAGCGTCGAGCAGCTCTTCGAGCAGATCCCGCCGTCCCACCGGATCTCGGCACCCTTGCGGCTCCCGCCCCAGCTCGCCTCGGAGGCGGCGCTGCGCCGCCACCTGGAGCGCCTCCTCTCCAGGACGACCTCCTCCGAGGAAACGCTCAGCTTCCTCGGGGGCGGCTACTACCGCCACCACGTCCCGGCGATCTGCGACGAGATCACCGCCCGGCGTGAGTGGCTGACCTCGGTGTGGGGTACGCCCTCTTCGGACCAGGGTCGTTTCCAGGCGTGGTTCGAGTTCGCAAGCCAGCTCGGAGAGCTGCTCGACCTCGACTTCGTGGGCCTGCCCGTCTACAGCTGGGGGTGCGCGGCGGGTCACGCCCTGCGCATGGCGGCACGCATGACCGGGCGCCGCAGCGTCCTCGTGCCCGAAGCGCTCGATCCCGAGCGGCGCGCCGTGATCGCGAACTACTGCGGGAGCCCGGATCTCGAGGCCCACCTCGACCTCGCCACCGTCGCCTGGCGACGCGACGACGGGCGCGTCGACCTCGACGACCTCGCGGCCAAGCTCTCGTCGGACGTGGCCGCGCTCTACGTCGAGAACCCGAACTTCTTCGGCTTGGTGGAGGACCAGGTCGCCGACATGGTGGGGATGGTCGCCGAGGCCGGCGCGGAGCTCGTGCTCGGCGTCGACCCGCTCTCCCTCGGCGTGCTCGCACCCCCCGGCGAGCTCGGCGTCGGCCTCGCCGTCGGGACGATCCAGACGCTGGGCGTGCATCTCTACGCCGGAGGAGGCGCAGGAGGTTTCATCGCGAGCCGCGACGAGGAGCGCTACGCGCGCGAGTACCCCACCCTGCAGGTAAGCCTCTGCGACACGATCGAGCCGGGCGAGCGCGGCTTCGGCATCAGCCTCTTCTCGCAGACTTCCTACGGCGCGCGCGAGCAGGGCAACGACTGGACCGGGAACTCCGTCTACATGTGGTCGATCGCCAACGCGGCGTTCATGGCGGCGATGGGGCCCCAAGGGTTCGCCGACGTCGGCGCCGCGATCCTGCAGCGCAGCCACCATGCGGCCTCGAGGATCGCCGAGCTCCCCGGGGTGCGCATCCGGTTCCCCAAGGGGTTCTTCGGGGAGATCGTCGTCGACTTCGACGGGACGGGTCGGCGCGTCGCCGACGTGAACGACGCGCTGCGCAGCCGCGGCATCTTCGGAGGGCTCGACCTCTCTCGGGCGTTCCCCGAGCTCGGCCAGTCGGCGCTCTACTGCCTGACCGAGCTGCACACCGCGGCGGACGTCGAACGTCTCGTGACCGCCCTCGGCGAGATCATCGCGCACGGAGAGGAGAAGGGACGATGAGCATGGATCGTCCGCGTCGCTACCACGCCGCGGTGTGGGACGAGCCCCTCGTCCACGAGATCGGCCACCCCGGCCGCCGGGGCGTGGTCGTCCCCGAGGTCGAGCCCGACGTTGCCGCCGTTGCAGGGGACGCCGCCGAACTGGTCGCGCCAGCTGCACGCCGGCGCAGACCTCCTTCGCTCCCCGAGCTGAGCGAGTGGGAGGTCCTGCGCCATTACCTTCACCTATCCCAACAGACGCTCGGGATGATGGGCATCAGCCTCTTCGGCACCTGCACGATGAAGTACAACCCCGCGCTCTCAGAGAGCTTGATCTCCCTCCCCCAGGTACGCGAGGTGCACCCCCTGCAGCACGAAGAGACGATGCAGGGGCTCTTGGAGATCGTGTACCGGCTCGACCTCGCCCTCCGTGAGCTTTCGGGGATGGACCGCTTCGTGTTCCAGCCCGGCGGCGGTGCCGACGCGGCGTGGCTCCACGCCTGCATCACGCGCGCCTACCACGCGGCGCGCGGCGAGCTCGCCCAGCGCAACGAGATCGTCACCACCATCCAAGCCCACCCCTGCAACTCGGCGACTGCCGCGGCCGCCGGGTTCAAGGTGGTCACCCTTCCGCTCGAAGAGAACGGGCGCGCCTCGCTGGACGCGCTGCGGGCGGCGGTCTCCGAGCGCACCGCGGCGCTCATGGTGAACAACCCCGACGACATGGGCATCTACAACCCGGACATCGCCGAATGGGTCCAGACCGTCCATGCCGCCGGCGGCCTCTGCTTCTACGACCATGCCAACTTCAATGGCGTCATGGGCAAGCTGCGCGCGGGTGAGCTCGGGTTCGACGCGTGCATGTTCATGCTGCACAAGACCTTCGGGGCACCCAAGGGCAACGGCCCCGCCGTCGGCGCCTACGGGTGCACCGAGCGCCTCGCGCCCTACCTCCCCGGCCCGCTCGTCGAGCCGGTCGGCCTCGACGGTGACCTCGACCCGTCGCGCGGCGGCACAGAGGACCTGCCCGGCTTCGGGAGGGACGGGGTGCGGTTCCGCCTGGTCGAGCCGGAAGCCGGCGTGGGACGCGTCCGCGAGTACCTCGGCAACCTCCCCCAGGTGCTGAAGGCCTACGCGTGGGTGCGCGCCATGGGAGCGGAGGGCATCGACGAGGCCTCGGACCTCTCGGTGCTCATGAGCAACTACGTCGACGCGCGCCTGCGGTCGATCCGCGGGGTCACGCGCTCGAACCCCGAGGTCGGCGCGTACCGCATGGAGATGTGCCGCTACAGCCTGGAGACGCTCACCCAGGAAACCGGCGTCCGTGCGGTCGACGTGCAGAACCGCATGACGGACTTCGGCATCGACGCCTTCTGGCTCAGCCACGAGCCGTGGATCGTGCCCGAGCCGTTCACCCCCGAGGTGGGGGAGCTGTGGTCCAAAGAGGACGTCGACGAGTGGATCGACGTGCTCGCCCTCGTGTGCGCAGAGGCCTACGAGCACCCCGAGGTGGTCCGGACGGCTCCGCACCGCCAGGTCACCCACCGGATCGACACCGGGCCCCTGGACGACCCGGCACGCTGGGCGACCACCTGGCGCGCGTACCGCGCCAAGCACCGGATGCCATGAGCCGGCCGACGCCGCCGCGCCGTCCGACCCCGCCCGATGGCTGCAGCGACGCCACGCCGCCGGGAGGGGTGCGCATCACGAAGCCCGGCATCCCTCCAGCACCCACGGACACCACGATCACCTACGCGGGCGAGGTGCTCCACGCGCGTGCCGGCGAGAGCATCGCGGCGGCCTTGGTCGCTGCGGGCCGGCTCGCGTGCCGCACCACCCGCACCGGCAGGAGCCGGGGGATCTTCTGCGGCATGGGCGTGTGCAGCGAGTGCGCGATCAGCGTCGACGGCCGCGGCGGCCGGCTCGCGTGCATGGAGGAGGTCGTCGAGGGGCTCGAACTGACGCCGGACCCCCCGACGCGTGCTCCGGATCTGGCGGGCCTCGGGCTCCCCGAGGTTCCCGAAGAGGAGCTCGCTGCCGAGCTCGTGGTCGTCGGGGGCGGCCCTGCGGGGATGGCGGCCGCGCTCGAGGCCTCGGGAGCCGGCGCGGACGTCGCGCTCGTCGACAACCGCCACGGCGTAGGCGGCCAGTACTTCAAGCAGCCGGCGAACGGCTTCGACCTCGACGAGACCGCGCTCGACGCGCAGTACCGCACGGGGCGCGAGCTCCTCGCGCGCCTGGCGGCGTCCTCGGTGCGCGTGCTGCGCGAGACCCGGGTGTGGGCCTCGAGCGGCCCTACCCGGCTCTTCGCGGTCTCACCCGCTCGTCGCTACGTGCTCGGGGCACGGCGCCTCGTGCTGGCGACCGGCGCCTTCGAACGCGGCGTCCCGTTCCCCGGCTGGACGCTCCCGGGGGTGATGACCACGGGCGCGGCTCAGACGCTGTTGCGCTCCTATCTGGTCGCGCCCGGACGCCGGGTGCTCGTCTCGGGGAACGGGCCGCTCAACCTCCAGGTCGCCGCCGAGCTCCACGCGGCCGGGGTCGACGTGGTGGCCGTGACCGAGACCGCGTCGCTCTTCCGGCCTGCGGCCGCGCTGCACCTCGCCGGGCTTGCGGCATCCTCGCCACGACATTCCCTGCAAGGGCTCGGGTACCTGCGCGAGCTGGCTCGCGTGCCCCTGCTCCCCCGCTCCTCGGTCGTGGCGGCGGGTGGCACAGCGCGCGTCGAGTGGGCAGAGGTGGCGCGCCTCGACGCGAGCGGGCGACCGATCGAGGGGACCCGGCGGCGGCTCTCGGTGGACACCGTCTGCCTCGGCTACGGGTTCGTCCCCTCTGTCGAGCTCGCGAGGATGCTCGGGTGCGACCAGTCCCTGGACCCGAGGAGCGGCGCGCTCACGATCGTGCGCGACCCTCGGGGCAGGACGTCGGTCGAGGGGGTGTGGAGCGCTGGGGACGGCGGGCGGATCGGCGGGGCACAGGTGGCCCAGGCGATGGGCGCGCTCGCCGGGCTCGATGCCGCACGCTCCATCGGCCACGTCACCTCGGGCACCGAGGAGCGTGAACGGCACCTCGTCCGAACGATCGCCCGCCACGAGCGCTTCCAACGCTCCCTGTGGCGCCTCTTCGACGGCCCGAAGCTCGTGGACCAGCTCGCGGACCCCGGCACGATCGTGTGCCGCTGCGAGGAGGTCACCATGGGCCAGCTGCTCGCGGCCGTGGCACCCTGGAGCGCCGGAGCCGGCGCGCTGAAACGGACCACCCGAGCCGGGATGGGCAAGTGCCAGGGCCGCTACTGCGGACCGGTCGTCGCAGAGGTTGCACGGCGCGTCTCGGGCGAGGACCCGGGCGTACGTTCGGGCTTCGCGCCCCAGCCACCGTGCCTGCCGACTCCACTGGCCATGCTGGCAACCCCCCCCGGAGTGGCCACCGACGACATCGCGGGGGCGCCAGGAGCCCTGCGCAGCACCCTCAGCCCGCCGATGCCTTGAGCTGCACCGAGACCCGGACCTCTTCTTCGATCTGCACGACGACCTCACGCAGCGCGGGGAGGAACTCCTCTACGAAGACCGTTGGGCTCGCCCGCAGCGAGTAGGCGCTGACGTTCATCGCGGCGACCACCGCCGCCGCCGCGTCGTGGACCGGGACGGCGATGGCGCCAAGGCCGTCCTCGAGCTCCTGATCGAGGAACGCGTACCCCTGCTCCCGCACGTCACGAAGGATCTTCCCCATCGTCACCGGGTCGGTGACGGTCCTCTCGGTGCGACGCTCGAGGACGACGGACTCGAGGTAGGCGTCGATCTCCTCGTCGCTTCGCTGGGCGAGCAGCACCCGTCCGAGCGACGTGCAGTAGGCAGGGTCCCTCCCGCCGATCGGCACGTTGATGGTCATGACCCGGCGCGGGACGACGTTCGCGACGTAGACGATGTCATCGGCGTCGAGGACGGCCGCAGAGACGGACTCCTGCACCTTGGCCGAGAGCTCCTCCATGTAGGGTCGGGCGATCTCCGGGAAGGTCAGCCCCGACAGGTAGCCGTAGCCGAGCTCCAAGATGCGCGGCCGTAGCGAGAAGGACCGCCCCTCGTTGCGCACGTAGCCCAGCTCGACCAAGGTGAGGAGGAACCGCCGCGCGACCGCGCGGGTGAGCCCGGTTGCCTGCGCGACGTCGGTGACGCTCATGTGCGTGCGGTCCGGCTCGAAGGCGCGGATCACCGCGAAGCCACGCTCGAGCGACTGCACGAACTCCACCCGTCGTGCGGCACCCTCGCCCGACACGCCGCGAGACGCACTCGTGGCCGGGCCCGTCCGCGTCGCGCCGGCTTCGCTCCCCCGTCGCCTGCCCCGAGCACCCTGGCGGCTCGACGACGCCATCGACTTCGGCTCACTTGGCGCCCGGACCTTTGATGGCATCACTGGTGAACGGCGATGATCGCCCGTACCGCCTCCTTGCTCTCGACAGCTCTGGAACGTGCCGACCTGGCGCGCGGCCGACAGCGAGCTCGACGTCGCGTCAGCCGTTGGCGACCAGGGTGACAGGATACTCGTTCAGCTTCCGACCTCCCGATGGCTCGCAGACCACCACGTCTTCCACGCGCACCCCGTAGTGCCCCGGACGGAACACCGACGGCTCGACGGTGAAGGTCATGCCTGCCTCGAGCGGCGTGTGGTCCTCCTCGGAGATGAACGGCCGCTCGTGGACGTCGAGCCCGATGCAGTGGCCCGTGCGGTGCCGGAACCACTCGCCGAGCCCGGCGTCGACGATGACCCTCCGGGTCTCGGCGTGCACTCTCGACGCCGGTACGCCCGGGCGCACGGCCGCGATGCCCGCGGCCTGCGCGGCCATCACCACCTCGTAGACCCGCTCGTACTCCGCCGAGGGGGTGCCGACGTGGACGGTCCGCCCGAAGTCCGAGCAGTAACCGTCCACGACCGCGCCGAAATCGAAGGAGACGCCCATGCCCGCCACGAGCTCGCCGGCCGAGAGGCGCACGGTCGCGTCGCGTTCGCTCGCCGCACCCATGCTGAAGACGCCCGTGTCGAACGAGGGCGTCGGGGAGCCCAGCGTGCGCATGTGGAAGTCCACGTCGCGGGCGAGCTCGAGCTCGGTCGTCCCCGCTCGTACGGACGGGCTCACGACAGCGAGCGTCTCGTCCACGATGCGGCACGCCTTGGTCATTGCCTCCAGCTCCTCGGGGGACTTGACGCGGCGCATCGGGTTCACCAAGCGATCCGCGCTCACCAGCTCGCACGACCCCAACATGCCGAGGAGGGCGGTCACGGTGTCTCCCCACGTGCGAGCCCCGATCGCCAGCTTGCCCACGGTGCCGAAGGACTTCGTGACCCGCCGGAAGATCTCCCTGCCGTCGTCGGTCTCCGCCACGACCGTCACGTCTCCCGTGAGCCCGTCTGGGGTGTCGAAGGCGACCACCATGCGTGGGAGGACGAACGTGGGCTCGTGACCGGGGGCGAGGAAGCAGCCGGTCACCCAGCTGTGCGCGTACTCGATGTTGCCGAAGGCCGGAGCCCGCCGCTTGAAACCCGTCAGGTACTCGAGGTCTCCCGAGGGGGGGAGGAACACGAGGTCGACCCCCAGCTCGCCCATCCTCTCGAACAGGATCTTGCGTCGGGTCTCGTAGTCGAACATGGTCCTCCTTCACTCTTCACTGTCGGCCCCGGGCACTTCTCCGTCGGTCCGGGCACTTCTCCGTCGGTCCGGGCACTTCTCCGTCGGCCCGGGCACTTCTCCGTCGGCCCGGGCAACCGGTCGATGCGTCCCTCCCGCCCGATCGTAGGGACGGCTCGTGTGTTCGTCAATCGGCGATACGTGCACATTGCGAACACTTCCCGGACGAGCGAGGTGCCCCGCGGCCCACCGCCAAGCTCCACGAGCCGGCGTGCCCCCGGGGTCGGGGACGCCGCGTTCTCTAGCATGGCTCCGATGAGCGCTCGAGACCCCGGTGCACGACGCTTCACAGCGACGGACGCCCTGCAGGCACTTCCGCTCCAGCTCGGCCGCTCGCAGCGCTACAGCCTCGGTGTCCCGAGGGGGTTCGCGATCGCCTCCGACGGCTCGCGCGTCCTGTTCATCCGGGCTCGCGGGGGTCTCGACCGGACGAGCTGCCTGTGGGTGCTCGACGAGCGCGGCGAGCGGCTCCTGGCCGACCCCGAGACGCTCGGCGGCGAAGACGTCGTTCCAGAGCCCGAACGCGTCCGGCGCGAGCGGGTCCGAGAGCGCTCGACGGGGATCGTCTCGTTCTCCGCGGACCAGGACGCGTCCGCGGCGGTGTTCGGTCTCGGAGCGAACCTGTGGATCGCAACCACCCGAGGCGACGTCCGACAGCTTCCCTGTGCCGGCGCACCCTTCGACCCAAGGATCGACCCCCGGGGGAAGCGGGTGGCCTATGTGAGCGACGGCGCCGTGCGCGTGCTCGAGCTCGCCGACGGCACGGACACGCTGCTCGTCTCCCCCGAGCGCCCCGACGTCACCTACGGGCTGGCCGAGCACGTCGCCGCCGAGGAGATGGGGCGCCAGAGGGGTCACTGGTGGGCGCCCGACGGCTCGACGCTCCTCGTCGCTCGCGTGGACAACAGCCCCGTGGAGCGCTGGTGGATCGCCGAGCCGTCGGCTCCGTGGAGCGCGCCGAAGCAGGTCTTCTACCCCGCCGCAGGGACGGCGAACGCCGACGTCTCCTTGTGGGTGCTCGGCCTCGACGGCAGCCGGCGAGAGGTCCTCTGGGACCGCCACGCGTTCGAGTACCTGACGAGCGCGGACTGGGACCGGCACGGACCCCTCATCAGCGTGCAGAGCCGGGACCAGCGAACCGTCCAGACCCTCGCCGTCGATCCGGGGACCGGCGAGACGACGCTCCTGTGGGAGGAGACCGACTCGTGCTGGGTCGCCCTCGTCCCGGGGACCCCCGTCCGCACGGATTCCGGCCGGCTGGTCGTCGTCTCCGACGTCGGGAACGCTCGGCGTCTCGTGGTCGGCGGCGAGCCCGTCACCGCAGACGGGCTGCAGGTCCACGAAGTCCTCGGCACCGCTGGTGAGTCCGTCTGGTTCGTGGCGTCGACAGAACCCACCGAGCACCACGTGTGGTGCTACACGGAGGGGCGGACCACGCGGCTCACCGAGGGGCACGGGCTGCATCGTGCGAGCGTGGCAGGCGAGACGGCGGTCGTCCAGGCCTTCACCGAGGACGGCCACCGAGCCCACGTCGTCGGACCGGTGCTCGGCGGCACCTCCGTGACCTGCACGGACGAGACGCCGCTCGTGGCACCGGTGATCCGATGGCTCTCGGTCGGACCC
The DNA here is from genome assembly GCA_021787255.1 of Actinomycetes bacterium. The sequence goes on from JAJYMD010000057.1 coordinate 14,400, forward strand.
CGGGAGCTGCGCACCGCGCTCGTCATGCCTCGGTCCCACGAGGACGGATCGATGCGGCTCCCGGTGCTCATGTACCCGTACGCCGGCCCGGCGGTGCAGCGTGTGACGCGCGCCCGGCACTGGTACTTCGTCGAGGCCCAGTGGTTCGCCGAGCACGGCTTCGCCGTCGTGATCGCCGACGGCGCCGGGACCCCGGGCAGAGGCCCGGCGTGGGAGCGGGAGATCTTGGGCGACATGCTGTCCCCGGTCATCGCCGACCAGGTCGCCGCGCTAGAAGGGGCCGCCGAGGCCTCCGGCGACCTCGATCTCGACCGCGTGGCGATCCGCGGTTGGTCATACGGGGGTTTGCTCGCCCTCGCCTGCGTGCTGCGCCGTCCGGACGTCTTCCACGCCGCGGTCGCAGGTGCCGCACCCGTGGACCTGCTGCTCTCCGAC
>JAJYMD010000158.1 GCA_021787255.1 Actinomycetes bacterium
GCCGTCAGGCCTGGGCTTGCTTGACCAGACCGGAGAGGAATTCCCGGTCCGCCAGGATCGGCCGGTCGGCGAGGAAGAGCTTTCCATAGCGCTCGAAGTACATGAACTGCTTCGCGAGGAGGAACGCACCGCGTGTGAAGTCGGACATGAGCCCGCCGGCCTCGTCGGCGAGGCGCCTCATCCGCCGGTTCGTGCGCAGCCGCAACAGCACCGAGCGCAGCGGTCGCTGATGAGCTTGCGCCCCACGGGCCTTCGCGGCCTGGATGAGAGGCGCTTCGAGCATCGCCGCGAGGCTCACTTCGCCGAAGGGACGGGTGAGCGCCGGTTCGACGATCCCTCGGAGAAACGTCGTCAGCTCCTCGTCGGACATGCCGAGACCCACCTGGATCGCCCGCCCGTAGACACGCGTGAGGTGCGCGGTGATGTCGGGCCATGCGGCCTCGTCGCCGAGCACGGCCTCGAGGAGGCGGAGGACGAACCGATGGGTGTCAGGGTCCAGGCGTCCCACGATCCCCCAGTCGATGATGCCGAGACGGCCGTCGTCGAGCAGCAGCATGTTGCCTGCGTGCAGGTCACCATGGAACGCACCCCACCGGACGGTCGTGGTGAAGAACGCGCGCACGACCTGCTCGACGAGCGGGGCAGGATCCTGCCCACGATCGGCCGCCGCTGCGAGGTCGTCGATCGCCACACCATGCAGCAGCTCCATCGTGAGCACGCTCTGCCCCGACAGCGCCGGGTACGGCTCGGGCACCACGATGAGGTCGAGCTGGGACTGGGAGAGGAGGGCGCGGAAGTGCGCGAGCGCCCTCGCCTCGTTGCGCAGGTCGAGCTCCTCGCCGAGCTGTTGACGGAGCCCGTCGAGCAGCTGGAGCACCGAGCCCGCGATCTGCTCCCCGGTCTCCTTGGCGACGAGCTCGGCCAGGGGGACCATCAGCTTGAGGTCCGCCGCCACCTCGAGGTCGATCCCGGGGCGCAGCACCTTCACCGCCACCTCGCGCCCGTCGTGGAGGTGCCCTCGGTAGACGACGGCGATCGACGCCCTGCCGATCGGTTGCGGGTCGAGGTCCGCGAACGCCTCGTCCAGGTCCATGCCGAGGTCCGCCTCGATGCACTCGCGCACCGCTTCGAACTCGGCAGGTGGTCCGGTGTCGAGGCACGAACGGAACTCTTCGGCGACCGCTTCGCCGAAGAGCCCGGGCGACGACGCCACCAACTGGCCGAATTTGATGAACGTCCCACCGAGGTCCTCGCACATCTGGCGCAGCGACCTGGCGACGGCGGCCGCGGGCAGGAGGCCCCCGCCGCCCCGTACGTGCACGACCTGGTGGGCGACCAGCCGAGAGAGACGCCGCGCTGCGGACCTGACGATCTGGCCGGCGCGAGCTGCGAGCTGGCGACGGGTCGGGGACGGGAGGCGCCGGCGATGCACCCGTGGCACCGCCTCCGACAGTTCGCGCCCGTTCGGCGACGGGGAGATCTCGCGGTCGCTCCCGGACGCGCGACCCGTCATCCGGACGGGTCGCCTGGCCGGAGGCGCCGCGCGCCGCGGGGACGGTAGTGACCGAGCGCGAACCCCGCTGTCGGCTGCCCAGCGGGAACCTGGCTCGGGAAGTAGCTCTCGAGCTCGCGGTCGAGGCGGGTCGCGCGCTGCTCCTCCTGCCTCACCCAGGTCACGACGACCGGGATGAGAGCGAGCATCATCAGCGTGTCCCCCCCGACCCACATGATCACGCCGCCGAGGTGCAGATCGGCGACGAGCGACAGGCCCCAGGTCCGGTGCTCGGCAGTGAACGCGGGGAAGATCTCGCCCTTCTCGAGGCTGAGGGTGAGCCCGACGAACGTGTCGACGGGGAGGGCGAGGAAGAGCAGCAGGGCTCGCATCGGCGCCTGCATCCTGTAGCGGTTCGGGTCGCTGCCGAAGATCTGGCGCCAGAAGAGGTAGCCGATCACCACGAAGAGGGCGTGCTCGAGCTGGTCCACCGCCCCGTACTCGATGACCCAGTTGAAGAGGATGGTGAGGTGCGCGACGGGCACGAGGAGCGCGTAGAGGACGAACGCGGTGACCGGGTGCCCGGCGACGCGCGCGGCGCGCGAGCGCAGCCAGATGGTCACGCGGCGGTGCATCTGTCCGGTGGTGGCACGCCAGAGCAGGTCGATGGGCGAGGAGGCAGCGAAGAAGATCGCCGCCGCCACGATGAGGAGCAGGTGTTGGACCATGTGGTCCCAGAAGAGGGTCCTGTCGTACACGCCGAGGACGCTCACCACTGCGACCGCGCTCACCAGCGCGCCCGCCACGAAGGCGGCGGTGCGATGGGCGGGCCAGGGATGCCGAGGATGGAGCCGGTCCTGGCGCACGACGCCCCAGAGGTACAGCGCGACACCGCAGCCGAGCACCGCGATCGGCGCGGGATCCAGGTCCGTCCGGAAGAACTGGCCTCCCGCGAGCGGCGGAAGCACGCCGAGGGAGGGGGCGAGGGATCGGAGCACGCCGAGGGAATGGAGGTGCAGCGAGAGCAGAAGGGGTAGGGGGTCCGTCATGTCAGGAGTGCCGACGTGCGCTGTGCGCGCGGCAGGTCGAGCCT
>JAJYMD010000338.1 GCA_021787255.1 Actinomycetes bacterium
GCGTGAGCCCACGAGGCGAAGCACAGCGACACCGCCACCGAGATCCCGAACAGGAGCGTGAGGAACGCCCCGGCGAGCGGGTCGACTCGCAGGGCGGCGTGCCCGGCGTGGAAGAGCGACGCGATGGGGATCGTCGTGGGCGCAGCGAACGCCGCGTGGACCCCGACGGCGAGCAGGCAGCCACTGCCCATAGCGCCGAGCAGGTAGGGCAGGGTGCGAACCGCAGCGCTGCGGGTCCCGAGGCCCAGATCGACCACGGCGCCTGCGAGCATGCAGGCGAGCGCGGCCGCGATCAGCGGCCCGGTCACGGCCGGCTCCTCACAGCCGGGCTTTCTGCAACCGGCCCCCTCACGGCCGGGGTCCTCGCAGCCGGGTCCTCCGCGCCGGCGGCGCGGCGGGAGCCGAGGATCCCCACGGCGGCCAGGATGCCGTGGAGCACGCCGAAGGGGCTCGGCGGGGAGCCGGGGACGAAGACGTCGACGGGCACGACGCGCGCCGCTCCGGCCCGAGCTGCGTAGCCCTCCCCCACCATCCCGCCGCTCGCCGCGTCGGTCCCCACGGCGACCACGACCTTGGGCTCGGGCATGAGCTCGTAGGTCTGGCGCAGCGGTCCCTCCATGCCTGCCGAGCCGGCGCCGGTCACGAGGAGCAGGTCCGCGTGCTTGGGGCTCGCGGTGAAGAACACCCCCAGGCGCTGGATGTCGTAGACGGGGTTCGTGAGCGCCGACACCTCCCACTCCTCGCTGCCGTCGGAGCCAGCGTCCACGTGGCGGACGTGGACGGAGCGGCGCAGCCCGCGTACCCGTCGGGCAAGGCTCGCCCGTGCGGCCGCCACCTCTTCCTCGTCGCCCTCCCCCGCCGGGACGACGAGCGCGCGCCGGCCGATGCCGGCCGTCTCGAACCCTGGGTCGGCGCGGAAGGTGCCCGGCGCGAGCCGGACGCAGCGGCCGCACAGGATGCACCGGCCCCGGTCGAGCCGGACACCGAGGGGGGCGGATCCGTGGAAGCCGTCGCCGCCGGTGCCGTCGGCCTCCCCGAGGCGGGCGAGCTGGATGGCTCCGGTCGGGCAGGCGCCGGCAGCCGCGGCGAGCGCCCTCGCATCGTCGCCGGGGACGCGCGCGACCTCGATGTGCCCGAGGAAACCGGCCCCGTAGCCGTCCGGACGCCGCGGGTAGCCGCTCGTCACGACACCGTCTCGCAGGCCGCGCGGGACCCACGGCATCAGCACGCCGCTCCTGCGATCGACAGCCCGAAGCTCGCCTCGACGAACGCGACGTCGGTGAAGACGTCCTTCGGGAACGCCGAGGGGTAGGCGGCCAGGTTGTGGAAGGAGGCCGACCGCTGGGTCACATGCGTGAGGCGCCCCCCCTCGGCCTCGACGAGCGAGAGGAGCTCGCCCTGGGGCGCCTCGGCCCAGCCGATCGCCATCCCGCTCACCGAAGGCACGGTGGTCCGCCAGCTGGCGGGGTGGCCGAGCTCGTCGAGCTCGTCGACCGCTTGGCGCACGAGGTGGAAGGCGCCGGCGATCTCTGCAATGCGCACCTGCTGGCGGGCCAGGGCGTCGCCTTCCTCGTGGCGCTCGGCCACTGGGAGGCCGAGCCGCCCGTACGCGCAGTAGGGGCGGCTCGTCCGCACGTCCTCTGCCTGTCCCGAGGCCCGGCCGACCGGGCCGACGACCGCGAACCTGCGTGCCTCGTCTCGGCTCAGCACGCCGGTGCCGCGCAGCCGGTCGACGAACGACGGGGTGTCCATGAGCCGGTCCACGTCGCGGTCGATCGCGTGCTGGATCGCTCCGACTGCCCGCAGCACGTCCGCCGGAGGCAGCCCGAGCGGCCCCGTCACCCCGCCGGGCACGACCACACCGCGCCCGAACCTGCTGCCGCACAGCTGCGCCCGCAGCCGCTGGACGCGCTCTTTGTGGTGCGAGAGCACGGCGTAGGCGACCGCCTGCCCCGCCGCCTCGGTGTGGCGGACCATGGTGTCCAGGTGGTTCGCCACGCGCTCGAGCTCCGCGTGCACGACCCGGACGAGCATGCTCTGGAGCGGCACGTGGACGCCACCGAGCTCCTCGACCGCCGCGCAGAAGGCCATTGCGTGCGCGACCGAGGCGACTCCCTCGACGCGCTCGGCGAGGAGCGCGCCGTCCTCGACGCTCGCGCCGACGAATCGTGATTCCACCCCGCGGTGCTTGTAGAAGATGCGCGTCCGCACGTGCGAGACGTCCTCGCCGGAGGTCTCGATCAGGTACTCCACCGCCTCGAAGACCCCCGAGCGGACCGGCCCGTAGGGCACGGTGAACACGCCTTCCCCGTGGACGTGCGACGGGAGGGGGGCCAAGTCCGGGGTGATCCGGGCCGTCGGGTCGCCGCCCGGCCCGAGCGGCGCGTGGGACCCCGGCGGGACCGGGAGCACGAGCGGGTCGAGGCGCGGGTGGCCGGCAGGCTCGATGCCGAACAGGTCGCGGATCCTCCGCTCGTACCACCCGGCCGCCGGGATCGCCGGCGTGAGCGACGCGTAGCGGCCCTGGTTCGTCCCCACAGCGCCCGTCCCCACAGCGCCCGTCCCCACAGCG
>JAJYMD010000075.1 GCA_021787255.1 Actinomycetes bacterium
GCGTGCTCGTGGGCGCGCTCGGCGCGGCGAGGCGGTGGCGCGCTCGAAGAATGATGTGCTGGTGAACGACGTCACGGACCGGTTGAGGCGAACGCGTATCCCTTGGTACTGGGTCGACGGGGAGCCGATTCCCCCGACGACCCCGTGCAGCGAGCACTTCTACGACGGCGCGTGCGCCATCTGCAGGGCCGGGGACCGGCCCGAGGCGCTCGGCGCGGTAATCGAGGCGGTGGCCTTGGAGCTCCGTGCGGCGACGACGCCGGGCGCCGACGTCGTCGAGGCGACGCAACGGGTCGTCTCGGTGGCACGGCAGCTCGTCGAGCGGCTCGGGGGGGCGGGGGCGTGCGGCTTCGAGGGCGAGCGCGCTGCGCTGCGCGCTGCGCTCGGTGCGCTCGACGAGGCAGAGGCGGCGGCTGGGGCGGGCGCATGAGCCGCAGCGTCGCGAGTACACGATCCGACAGGACGTAGATGAGCCATTGCACCCAGTCGGACGACAGCGAGGGGGGCGCCGGGCACCGCGCGATACCCAGTGCCGACACCGAACGGAGGACGGAGGACGTACGGTGCCCGCTGTGCGGGCACCCGATCCGGCATGTCGGTCCGCAGTCCATGCACTGGGTCCACGTCTCGAACGGGCTGCCGGCGTGCGCCCTCCCGGACCGTGAGGAGGATCCCGATGCCTGACCGACTGGGCCGGAGCGCTGCCGTTTCCCTCGCCGCCGAGCTCCGCGGCGCAGCCGGTTCTCCACGTGCGCCCCGTCGCGCAGCGTCGGCGGCGCACGGCACGCTCCTTCGGGACGCGATCGACCCCTGCTGGAGCCGCCAGGCCGGAGGCGACCGGTGACGCGCGGCGTCGTGTCGGCGGATCGTCGCCGTGCCGCCCAGCGGCACGCGGACCGCTCCTGGACGTGCGTGTGCGGGCGCAGCGTGCGCGGCAACGGCGGGAAGTCGTCGCACCAGCGAGCGTGCGTGACGTGGATGCGCTCGATGGTCGAGGTGCACGAGCGGCTCGCGAGCGAGACCACCGGTGAGCGGGCTGCGTACCATCGCGGCGAGGCGGCGCGTCTGCGCGTCGAGATCGCAACGCGCTCAGAGGCGGCGCCGATGGTGAAGCTGGCGCTCGAGATCGCGAGCCGCGCCCACCGAGGGCAGGTCGACAAGGCGGGACGGCCGTACATCGAGCACCCGCTGGCGGTGATGGCGATGCTCGAGGCGGACGACACGATCGGACGGGTCGTGGCCGTGCTCCACGACGTGATCGAAGACTCCGAGATCACCGCGAGCGACCTGCGGGCCCGGGGGATCGGCGAAGAGGCGGTGGCCGGCGTCGAGGTGCTCACCCACGCGCGCGGCGAGCCCAACGCGGTCTACTGGGCACTTGTTCGCGCACATCAACTCGCGCTCCGAGTGAAGCTGGCAGACCTCGAGCACAACAGCGATCCGGAGCGCCTCGCCGCGCTCGACGCCGCGACGAGGCGGCGTCTCGAGGCGAAGTACTCGGCCGCCAGGGCTGCGCTACTGGCTCCCCGTCGTGGTGGTGAAGAAGGTGGGTCGTTGGCGCAATGACGGGTTCTCTGTGAGCGCCGGCAGCGGGCAGGACGACACCTCGTACATGACCACGCAAACGATCCCCACCCCCGGCGACCGCTTCACGGTGGCTCAGGCACGGGGCGGCGGGTTCATCGTCCAAGACGACATGACCGGTCGCAACGCAGCATTCGAGCGCCGCGACGTCCAGCTCGGCTTCGCCGAGTACGACCGGGCGCTCGTCGTGGCGCAGCGCCTCAACGCCGAGGCGGGCGACCCGTGCAACCATGTCGAGGAGCGCATGACGCAGCGCCGGGCGGGGGAGGGTGCCAACGAGTTCACCGGCCGCTACCTGGGCGAGCGCCGGGACGTCTGAGCGGTCGGAGCGCCGGCCAGCGGGTTGCGGATCGGGGCCTGCGCGCCGGTCCGGGCAGAAGAGCTGAAAGAGAGGACGCCAACCGTGGACACGCACCACACGATGAGGACGACGGCCCGAGGGGCCGGGACCGCTGATCCGGCTGGTGCCAGTACAACGTCTCTCGTCGCCCTCGCCCTGCAAGCCCCGCTCTGCGCCGTCGAGCCGGTGCGGGAACGCTCACACGTCATCCATGCCGTGACCATGGAGTCGATCCTCGGAGCCATCGCCGGCGTGGCGATGACCTCCGCCTGCTGTTGGTGCGAGGTGAAGCTCCTATCGGTTCCTCTCGGTTCGGGGCGCGTCGTCCCCTGGCCGGTGAGCACGCGGGAGTTGCCCGCGCCGTTGGTGCGTTGTCGGGCGTGCTGGGAGGCGACGGGCAAGAAGCGGCCGGCGTGCCGGATGAAGCAGGTGGGGGGCGTGACGAGCTGCGCACCGCGTCCCTGAGCGCGTTGGTGACCCGGCGCAGGCAGCACCCGAGGATGAGCCGATCGGGCCCCTCGCCGAGCATTGGCAGCGCCCGACGAGACTTGCTGATCATGGACACGCAGCGCGCGGCCTACCCCAACATCACGCAGCTGGAGGACCGTATCTGCGCCCTCTCCGACTACTGCCTCCT
>JAJYMD010000352.1 GCA_021787255.1 Actinomycetes bacterium
ACAGCCGGCGGCGGGTGCAGCAGCTACGAGACCGCCAACCAGGCGCAGTCGGCGTACCAGACATATGCGAACGTCACATGCGGCGGCAAGCGCGCCACCCCCGACATCTCCCTCGACGCCAACCCGAACACCGGGGTCTCGGTCTACGACACCGAGCGGCTGTCGACAGGCCAGTCCGGCTGGCTCCAGGTCGGTGGGACGAGCGCGTCGACCGTGATGGTGGCCGCCCACGCCGCAGAGACCGCCAGCGCGGTCAACGCCTCCGTCCTCTACAGCCACACGCTGAAGGTGTACGACGTGACCTCGGGCTCCAACGGCCACACATGCACGGTCGGCTACGACCTGTGCACCGGCCTCGGGAGCTGGAACACAGCGGCCGGCACGACCGGGGGCTCCTCGTCGGGCGCCACGACAGGCACGCTCTCGTTCACACCCAGCGCAGGCCAGACGCTCGCCGCGGGGGCGCAGTCGGCGCCGATCGCCGTGACGCTGAGCTCGACTGCGACGAGCGGGCTCACAGTCAGCCTCGCGACGACGACAGGGGGCTTCTCGACCACAGCGAACGCCACGAGCTACTCGACGACCCTCACCCTCCACGTCAGCGCCACAGCTTTCAAGAGCCAGACCTTCTATTACGAGAGCACCAAGGCGGGCGCGCACACGGTCAGCGCGTCCGCGACCGGCTGGACCTCGGCGTCGCAGACCGAGACCGTCACGGCGGCGGCGCTCTCTCGCATCGCGGTCTCCCCCGCAAACGCGACGGTCCCAGAAGGGGGCACCCAGACGTTCAGCGCGACCGGGTTCGACAAGTACACAAACCCGGTCACGCTCAGCGCACCCTCGTGGAGCCTCACATCCTCCTCGCTCGGCACCCTCGCACCGGTGTCGGGGCAGAGCACGACGTTCACGGCGGGCACAACTTCGGGCACCGGGAGCATCAAGGTCACGACAGGGACGATCTCCGGATCGGCAACGGTGACCGTGAGCGCCGCAGCCGCGCTCGAGGCCTCGATCCACGTCGGCTCGTCCTCCAAGCACGGGCCGTGGTGGCACACGCCGATCACGGTCCACGCCACACAAGGCGGCGTCGCGGTCTCCGGAGCGACAGTGAGCCTCACGGTCTACGCCGGCAGGTCGTGCAGCGGGACGGTCGAGGCGACCGGGACCGGGAGCACCGGGACGAACGGCACAGTCGCCTTCACATTCAAGACGAGGAGCACGGGGACATACTGCGCCCTGGCCCTCGTCCGTGACGGCAGCCAGTCGACCAACGTGAGCGAGGCCTTCACGGTGTAGGCGCGCGGGGTGGGCCCGCAGGGAGCCCCCGCCGGCGGCCGAGCCCCCGCTCAGCCCTCGCCGGCGGGCGAGTCCGGCTCGCCGCCCGGTGCGGCCGTCGCCCGGGAGTCCGGCGTCCACGCAGGGGGCGCACTCGTCGCACGGGAGTCGGGCACAGGCGGCGCAGCGGCGACGACGCTCGTCGGGCGCACGACGCTCGACAGGACGAGCTCACGGTCGGGCTCTGCGGGCGCCTCCAGGGGGTCGTCGTCGACGATCATGATCTGGGCGATGAGCACGTCGGGGTCGTAGTCGTCGAACTCCTCCTCGTCGGGCGCCGGCGTGAGGTAGCCGCCGAGGAGGCCGACGGCGCTCGCGATCACGAGCAGCGGCAGCCAGTGGCTCGGGCCGGGGTCGAAGATGCCCAGCGCCGACATCGTGAAGATGAGGACGAGCCCAACCCCGAAGCCCGGGATGAAGAAGCGGACCGCGCGCATCCAGCGGTTCTGGGGGAGCTGGTGGCGTGCCATGGCGAGGAGGCCGAAGACGAGGGAGGTCAAGGTGAGCAGGAGCACCGCCAGCCCGAAGAGCCCGTAGAGGGACACGATCGAGCCGTGCACGTCGGTCACCGCGGACTGAGAAGCGATCGCCGCGCCGCTCGCCGACAGGAGCGTGAACGTCGCGTCGACGAGCCCGGTCGCCTCGTTGCCGATCCCGGTCAGGCTGACGGCGAACGTGAGGGTCCGCGTCGCGTGGGGCGCCACGGCGAGGCTGACCGCGCTGTCGTAGGAGAAGAGAGGCAGCGCCATCACGTCGCCTTGGAACCGGACCGTCGTGACCCGCAGCGCGGCGCCCCCCGCCGTGACGGTCACGTGGACGCGGGCGGGTCGCGCCGGCTCGAGGACGATGGGATGCGCGTCGGACGAGGTCGCGGCGGGCCGGCCGTTGACGACGATGCGCAGCTGCCCCGCGTGCGCCTGCGCTGCCGCGTGGGCGCGGTCCGCGTGGGCGCGGTCCGCGTGGGCGCTTGCCGCGCCGGCCGCCGGCGCCGTGAGGAGCACGGGGCACGCTGCGGCGGCAAGGAGCGCCGCGCCGGCCAGCCAGCGTCGCGCCGGGCTCCCGGGGAGGGACCCGCGTCCGGCGAGGCGGGTCGTCGGGCCGCGCCGATCGGCTCGGGGTCGGGCGCGGGGGGTGCGGGGGGCGCGGGGCGGCGCTTTGCGACCAGCACGAGCCGGTTGGCCTGCCGCCTGGCCCGTGCCCTGTCCCCCACCCGGCGGGCGGCCAG
>JAJYMD010000076.1 GCA_021787255.1 Actinomycetes bacterium
CCGGTCGGGGCGCCCACTGCGAGGACCGCTGCGCCGGTCGGAGCGCCATGACGGGAGCCACTGCCATCCTCATGGTCGCCGTCTTCGGCGCATGCTCCGTCGAAGCGGTGGAGGCACTCACCATCGTGCTGGCTGCCGGGACCACTCGCGGCTGGCGCTCGGCGATGGAGGGCTCGGCCGCGGCGCTGGTCGTGCTCGGAGTGCTCGTCGGCGCGGTCGGGGTGCCGCTGGTGCACTACGTGCCGATCGCCGCCCTGCGAGTCGGCGTCGGCGCCCTGCTGCTCGTCCTCGGGCTGTCGTGGCTCCGAAAGGCCATCCTGCGGGCGAGCGGCCACAAGGCTCCGCACGACGAGGACGCCATCTACGCCGAGACGACCGCTTCCCTCTCGGCGGCCGACCGCCCGGCGTCGAAGCGCGACGCGGTGGGCTTCGCGGTCGCCTTCAAAGGGGTCTTCCTGGAGGGCATGGAGGTGGTGCTGATCGTCATCAGCCTGGGCGCGAGCCAGCACAGGCTCGGACCGGCCGCTGCTGCCGCGGGCGCCGCCGTCGTCGTGGTCGCTGCGACCGGCGCGCTCGTGTCGCGCCAGCTCTCGGAGGTCCCCGAGAACACGATCAAGACGGTCGTGGGCATCATGCTCACGAGCTTCGGGCTCTTCTGGGTCGGCGAGGGGGCAGGGGTGCGCTGGCCCGGGAGCGATCTCTCGATCCCGATGCTGATCGGGGTGTTCGCCGTGGTGACCGGTGGAGCGGTCGCGTGGATGCGCTCGTTCGCCCGTGAGCAGCCCGGCGCCGCGGTGGAAGCCGGGGGCGCTCGCGAGGAGCTGGCTCGGTGATCGACGCGCTCGCCCGGGGTGTCGTCGCCTTCGGGCGTTTCTGGTGGGACTTCCTGGTCGGTGACACCCCCGAGCTCTTCCTGGCCATGCTCGTCCTCGTGGGCGTCGCGTTCGCGCTGCGCCACGACCGGATCGCCGCCGTGATCCTCCTCCCCGTGCTCGCGATCGCCTTCCTCCTCGCGAGCGCCTACCGGGGCCGCGCTCGTCGCTCGAGGCCCGACCCGCCGGCGGACGGCGGAGGGCGGAGGGCCGGAGGGCGAACGGCTGACGACTGACGGCTGACGACGCCCGACCTGACGGCTGAGGGGACCGCCACGCGCCCACGGCGCTGGAAAGGCACGGACGGCGCGGCGTGGGATAAGAAGGGGCGATGGACCTCGGGTTCGCCGTGCCGGTGTCGGGAGCGTGGGCCACCACCACGAATTGCCTGGAGGTGGCCGCCATGGCCGAAGACCTCGGGTACCGTTCGCTGTGGACGTTCCAGCGGTTGCTGGCACCCGTCGAGGCCGACGGCTCCCACCGCCTGGAGCCGCAGTACCGCAGCGTGATGGACCCGCTGGCGGTGCTCGCGTTCCTCGCGGGACGGACGGTCGGCACCCGGCTCGGCGTCGCCGTGGTGGACGCGCCGTTCTACAGCCCGATCCTGCTCTCGAAGCTGCTCACCACGATCGACCACCTGAGCGGCGGCCGGCTCGACGTGGGCATCGGGCTCGGATGGATGCGCGAGGAGTTCGAGGCTGCCGGAGCCCCATACGACCGGCGGGGCGCGCGTACCGAGGACTTCGTGAACTGCATGCGCGCCATCTGGACCGACGACGTCGTCGACTACGAAGGGGCGTTCTACGACGTTCCCCGGTCGCGGGTGGACCCCAAGCCGCTCCAGCGCCCTCACCCGCCGGTCCTCTTCGGCGGGACGGCCGTGCCCGCGCTGCAGCGGGCCGGGCGCATGGGCGCCGGATGGGTGTCGAGCAGCCGGGCCGATCCCACGGAGCTCGGGACCGCTGTCGAGGTGGTCCGCTCCGCCGCGGCCGAGGCCGGCAGGGATCCGGCGGACCTGCGGTTCGTCTGCCGGGCAGTGACCAAGGTGCGGAGCGGCGGCGAGCGCGCGCCACTGGTCGGCTCCCTCGACCAGATCCGCGGCGACCTGGGCCTCCTGGAAGCGGCGGGCATGACGGAGGCGTTCGTCGACTTGAACTTCGACCCGGTGGTCTCGGATCCGGAGGCCGACCCCGCCGAAGGCCTGAACCACGCCCGACGCGTGCTCGAGGCGCTCGCGCCGCGCTCGTGACAGGGGTGCGGGCAGGCGCCGGCTGACGGGCGGCGGATCCCGGTCCGGCATGCTCGCAGCCGGCGGGGAGGGCCAACTACGGTGGTGGGCACAGGGCCGACGCGGGAGGGGCGCCGATGCTTGTGCTCAACCGACGGCCGGGCGAGTCGATCGTGATCGAACCGGACGTCACGGTGACGGTGCTCTCCATCGCGGACCGGCGCGTATGGCTCCGCCTGGAATCCCCCGGCCTCCCGCCCGTGCGCATCTCCGCGAGCGCGCTGTCGCCCACCGAGGGGCGCCTCGAGATCGGCCCGCTCGCCGCCGTCGCTTTCGACGGCGGCGACGTCCAGGTGACGACGGGAGGCGACGACCACCCTGCCACCACCGCGCAGGCGACCGTCGCGGTGAACCGCCTCGTGGGAGAGCACGTGCTCGTCGGCTCCGGCCTGCG
>JAJYMD010000375.1 GCA_021787255.1 Actinomycetes bacterium
CTGCCGCCTACATCCATCTCTCGCCTCAGCACGTGAGGCGTGCCTACGACGACGCCCGGGCCCGTCAGCGGGCGAACGAGACGGCGCGCTGATGGCCATGCCCCAGATGTCGGCGCCATCGGTCCCGGTCGACCTCTACGACGCCTACCTCGAGTGGCTGGCGAGTCGTGGCGTGGGCAATCCGACGTTTCGGTCGGGCGCCCGGAGCTTCCTCGCCCGCTTCCCCGACCCCCAGCGCTGGGCCGATGAACCCCTCGAGAAGCGTCTCTCGCTTGGCACCCAGACCCGTCCCTTCCTCAACTTCTTGATGCTGCATGGCCATCTGCACCCGGGCTACGACTACTTGCTCGAGCGCAGGCTCCACTCGGTGCTGCGCGATGGCGAGGTGAGCCCGCTCGGCACCGACCTCGCCACCTTCCTCACTGGCGCCGAGCGCCTCGGCTACTCCGAGCGGGCAAGGATCGGGATGGCATCCCAGATCGCCGTCCGGCTGCTCATCGAATCGGGGCGACGCCTGTGCGAACTCGGTGACGGTGACGCCGCCGCGTTCGCCGCCGCGCTCGAAGAACGCGAGGCGCGTGACGGTCGCGCCTACAAGCACTACCGAATCGCGCTCTTTGCTTCACGCGCCGTCCTCTACCACCTCGGCGCTCAGATGAGCCAGGTTCCCCAGCGCTCAGTTCCTGCGCCATGGAGCTGGCACGAGCACCTTGTGGGCGTCAACGACGCGCTGGCGCGCTCGATCGCTGCCTACCTGGAGCGGATGGCGGCAACCTTGGCCCGATCCACGGTGTCGGGTGCGGCAAGCGAGCTCGCGCACTTCGGGAGGTTCCTCACCGCCACCGACCCCGATCTTGTGACCTTCGCCGACCTCGATCGGCGGCGGCACATCGAGCCCTACCTGAGCGCCGTGGCGAAAGCGGTGAACGAGCGCACCGGGGAGCCAGTCGCCATCTCGACGCGACGCAGCCGCATCCAGGCGGTCGGCCGGATGCTCGAGGCCATGGCCGAGTGGGGCTGGGAGGAGGCACCGGACCGGCGCCTCATCTTCGACCGGGACAGTCCGCGCCTGCCCCGACCGCTGCCGCGCTACTTGCCACCCGACGAGGACCGGCGTCTGGCCGACGCGCTCGAGACGTCCCCCAATCGGCTGTGCGCCGACGCTCTGTTGCTCGCACGAGCGACGGGCGTGCGGATCGGTGAGCTGTGCGACCTCGAGCTCGACTGCGTCCACGAGGTGCCCGGCCAAGGGGCATGGCTGAAGGTCCCGCTCGGCAAGCTCGCCACCGAGCGGATGGTGCCCCTCGACGACGAGACCGTCTCATTGATCGACCGGATCGTCGAGCATCGCTCGCCCGGTCGGCCGCTGCGTCACCCAAGGAGTGGACACCTCGTCGAGTTCCTCCTCACCCACCACGGGCGGCGGGTCACCTCGGGAACGCTTCGCGACGAGCTCAAGCGCGCCGCCGAAGCCGCCGGCGTGGGTCCGGTCGTGCCACATCAGCTCCGTCACACGTTCGCGACTGCTCTCGTCAACTCGGGGTGCTCGCTCCAGTCGCTGATGGCGATGCTCGGTCACGTCTCCGCTGAGATGAGCCTGCGCTACGGCCGGCTGTTCGACGCCACCGTGCGCGCCGACTACGAGAAGGCGCTCACGCTCGCCAAGGAGCACCTCGGGCCCGTCCTCCCCGAGGCAACGCCGGTCATGCTCGACACCGACTGGCGTCACGCGCCGCTCATCAAGGCCCGGCTCGCCGGTGGCTACTGCGTACGCGCCCTCGCCCAGGGAACCTGCGTCTACACCAACATCTGCGAGCACTGCCCGAACTACCGCACCGATGCGACGTTCTTACCGACGCTGCTCACCCAGCGAGCCGATGCGAGGTCGCTCATGGACGATGCCCAAGCGCGAGGTTGGGGAGAAGAAGCCGCCCGCCACCGCCGGCTGATCGACCGGCTCGACCGGCTCATCTCGGACGCCCATTCGGCATGAGCAACGACCTTCTCGCTCGGGTGGAGGCGGCTTGCGCCGCGCTGACCGATGCCGGCGCACCCGTTACCTTCACCGCCGTCGCTGCACGCGCTGGGGTCGCCAAGGCCACCCTCTACCGACGCCCCGAGCTGCGCGCCGTCGTGGAGGAGCGACGCATCGACAGCCGAGAGGCACGCACCTTGTCCGGTCTCGTCGTCGAGATCGACCAGCTCCGCCAAGGTCTCGAAGCCGTGGCCGCCAAGGTCCGCCGGCACGAAGAAGACATACGCGCCCTCCGACGGCGCAGCGCCAAGAGCTGAACAGATCCCTCCGGTCGATCCCGCACCAATCTCGGCCCCGATTGGCCGGTTGACCGTGGCAGCGTGGGACCAACGAGAACTGGAACGGGCTCGTGCGCCAGTTCCTGCCCAAGGGCACGGACCTCTCGGTCTACTCCCAAGCCGACCTCGACGAGATCGCCGCGCTGCTCAACGAGCGCCCTCGCAAGACCCTCTCATGGGAGACTCCTGCGGAACGATTCAACGAGCTTGTCGCGGCCACCGGCTGAATCCGCCGTA
>JAJYMD010000041.1 GCA_021787255.1 Actinomycetes bacterium
CTCCGAAGCCAGCACCATGGAAGGCGTCCCAGAACGACACCGTCTTGAACCGCCCGGTTGCCAGCCTCGCCAGCTTCAGGGCCATCTCGATGGCATCGCTCCCACTGGGCGCGAACAGGGAGCGTTCGAGGCGACCTGGGGTGATCTCGGAGAGCTTTTCGGCAAGCTCGACGGCACGGCGGTTCGTGTAGCGCCGCGGGGTGAAGCTCAGCTCGTCGAGCTGGTTCTTCACGGCCTCGATCACCTTCGGATGAGCGTAGCCGAGGTGGTGGACACTATTGCCGTGGAAATCCATGTAGCGGCGGCCGTCCACATCCTCCAGGTAGATTCCTCGCGCGCCCGAGACCGCGTTGAGGACGGGAGTGGAGAGCGACTGGCGCAGGAAGACGCGGGAATCCGCCTCGACGAGATCCCGTCCTCTCCCTCCGAGGTGGGCACGTGCCCACGCGGAGCGAGCGGACGACGTGTTGACGTCGCCCTCGACCCGCTCCCGCACGGGTCCGGCGGTCATCGCGGCACCACGCGGCGCAAGCTACACCTCGCCTGCTCTGGGATCCGCCTGACGTCGTAGGTTTCGAGTCATGATCACCATAGCCGGACGCACGTGCGACGAGAGCGCCACGGCGTCGCCGCGACGTGGGAGGCGGCGCCCGGCGCGGGGTTCCACGACGAGTACCGGCGCCCCGGAAATCCGCCGCCCCGACGACCACGTCTCTCGTTTGCTCCTTCTCGACCATCGTCACGAGCACGGTGCCGCCCGGTTCGAACACGCGGGCAGCCACCGGCGGGGCCCGACGTGCTCTCGGATCCGCCCCGCCAGCTCGTCAGGTGCGGCGCCTCGCCGCTCGGCCCAGCGCGAAGCGTGCTCGTCGCAGATCGCGACCGTCGCGGCATCCACCACCAGCTCATCCCCTGTGATGCTCGCGCCTCACCGGGCTGCGGCCGTTGCGTGGGCCTGCGGCTGTTACGGTCGTCGATGGTGACGTTGCATTGCCCACCCATCGAGCCGCGCGGGGACCGCGCCCTCGAGGTCCGTAGGGGATGGGAGACCTGTCGGGAAGCCCCGGGCGATCCATGCGGCAATCGACCTCTTGATGTGATCGCGCTGGCGTGCGAATTCCTCGAGGTCGCCGCCTGCCAGCCGTCGCCCGAGGGGGTCTTGACCGAAGAAGGAGCGCGACCTTGACCGAGCACGACGATTGGTCACCCGACGAGCCACTGGGCGCGGAGGTCTTCGAGCAGGGGGACGAGGCGCTCGACGAGCGCGCGAGGATGCACCCCGACGCCCGCGAAGACGCAGAGGAGCATCTCTCGCTGCAGGTCGACGAGCGCGAGCTCGAGGAGACCGGGAGCGAGCTCGACGACCCGGAGGAGATGGTCACGCTCGACGGAGGGATCGACGACCCCGACGGTCTGGGTGGGCCGGTGCGCGGTGCTCGCAGTCGCCGTGACGACGACGGCTGGGACCTCGACCCCAACGCTACCCGCGACGACGAGCCCGGCCCGGGCTCCCTCGAAGAACCGACGAGTGATCGATCCCGTCGTCACCACGCCGCGGATCGACGAGCGATCGTGCACGACTCCGGGATCGGACCCACAGACAAGTCGACGGCAGGACCGAAGGGAGCAGGCATGGCGGACGACCTCGAGCTCGACGCACACCATCGGGCGACCGTGGAGAAGATCTTCAACCATCCGGTCGGCCACAACATCCAGTGGCACGACGTCTTGTCGCTCCTCCGCAGCGTCGCCACGGTCACCGAGGAGCCCGGGGACCGGTACACCGTGACGCTCGGGCCCGAGACCCAGACGTTCGATGCTCCGCGCCATCACGACGTCGACGAGCAGCAGGTGGTCGACCTGCGGCGGATGCTCAGAGGGGCCGAGATCACCCCTGATTCGATAGCGCACGCCGAGCGAGCCGAGGGCACCGGCGACGGCGAAGGCTGACGCCCTGGGGCGTCCTGCAGAGCCGGGCAGGCTCGCCAGGGGGGCAGGGGGCAGTCCGATGGAGTCCGGCACCTGACGTTGGAGCACGAAAGTGCCAGACTCCCAAGATGTTCGAACGCTTCACCGACCGGGCGCGACGGGTGCTTGTGTTGGCGCAGGAAGAAGCGCGCCTGCTCAACCACAGCTTCATCGGGACGGAGCACATCCTGCTGGGATTGATCCACGAGGGCGAGGGCGTCGCGGCCAAGGCCCTGGAGTCGCTCGGGATCTCGCTGGAAGCCGTGCGCGGGAAGGTGGAGGAGACCATCGGCATGGCAGGGAGCGCGCCCAGCGGCTCGCCGCCGTTCACTCCGCGGGCGAAGAGGGTCCTCGAGCTGTCCTTGCGCGAGGCGTTGCAGCTCGGCCACAGCTACATCGGCACCGAGCACATGCTCCTCGGGCTCGTGCGCGAGGGCGAGGGCGTCGCCGCGCAGGTCCTGGTGAGCCTCGGTGCCGACCTCCCGCGCGTGCGCCAGCAGGTCATCCAGCTGATGTCGGGCTATCAGGGCAAGGAGACGGCCGGCGTCGGCCCCGGCGCCGCTGCCTCGGACGCGCCCTCG
>JAJYMD010000268.1 GCA_021787255.1 Actinomycetes bacterium
TTGTCACGCAGCTCGCGGCCGACGGGGCCGAAGATCCGGGTCCCGCGCGGCTGCTGCTGGTCGTTGATGAGGACGGCGGCGTTCTCGTCGAAGCGGATGTAGCTGCCGTCGGGACGGCGCTTCTCCTTCACCGTGCGCACGACGACGCACTTCACGACGTCGCCCTTCTTCACGGCGGCGCCGGGGATGGCGTCCTTCACCGTGGCGACGAAGACGTCGCCGATGCTCGCGTAGCGCCGACGCGACCCGCCCAGCACGCGGATGCAGAGCACCTCGCGCGCGCCCGAGTTGTCGGCGACCCGGAGGCGGGACTCCTGCTGGATCATCGAGCCCGCTCCACGATCTCGACCAGGCGCCAACGCTTGAGCTTCGAGAGCGGCCGGGTCTCGGCGACCCGCACACGGTCCCCCGTCCGAGCGGTGCGGTCCTTGTCGTGGACGTAGAGACGCTTCGTGCGCTGGACGGTCTTGCCGTAGCGCGGGTGACGGACCCGCTCGACGACCGCAACGACGACCGTCGCGTCCATCTTGTCGGACACGACCGTCCCCTCGCGGACCTTGCGCCGGTTCGGGCGGGTTGCGCTGCCCCCGGCGACGGCGTCTTCCTCGGCCATCACGCCTCCTGCTGGGAATCGGGGCCGGCCGCGCCAGGGCCGGCCGCGGCATCGCCGCGCCGTCTCGACCTGTGCGACGCGGAAGCTCCGAGGGGAAGCTCGGCGTCTCGGATCCCGAGCTCCCTCTCGCGGAGCACCGTGAGGAGCCGGGCGACGTCCTTTTTCACGGCGCCGATCCGCGCGGTGTTGTCCAGCTGGCCGGTGGCCTTCTGGAAGCGGAGGTTGAGCAGCTCCTTGCGCGACTCGACCAGCTTGTCCTCGAGCTCGCTGAGCTCCATGCCGGCGTACTCGGAGCGGGCCATCAGACCTGCACCTCCGCGGCGCCGTGCGCGCCGAGCCGGGCCACGACGCGCGCCTTCATCGGGAGCTTCTGGATCGCGCGCTCCATGGCGGCCCGCGCCAGCTCCTCGTCGACGCCGGACAGCTCGAAGAGCACCCGGCCCGGTCGCACAACGGCGACCCAGTGCTCCGGATTGCCCTTGCCCGATCCCATGCGGGTCTCGGCCGGTTTCTGGGTCACCGGCTTGTCGGGGAAGACGCGGATCCAGATCTTGCCGCCACGGCGCACGTGCCGGGTCATCGCGATACGAGCGGCTTCGATCTGGCGCGCGGTGAGCCACCCCGGCTCGAGCGCCTGGATGCCGAAGTCGCCGAACGTGACGGTCGTGCCGCCCTTGGCGGTGCCGGTCAGCCGGCCCCGCTGCTGCTTGCGGTGCTTGACCTTGCGCGGCATGAGCATGTCAGTCGGACTCCCTGCGGAAGTGGGGCGCCTCGCGGTGCTCGTGACGGCTGCGACGCTCCATCTCTTCGTCCTCCGCCAGCTGGCGGGCCAGCTCGTCGGTCTCGGACAGCGGCACGATCAGGTCGGAGCCCGGCGCCACGGGCTCGGGCGCCTCGGGCTCCTGGTCCTGGGTCTCCTCGACGCCGGGGCCGGGCGCAGTCTCGCCGACAGGACGCTCGGGACGAGCCTCGCTCCCCTCTGCTTGCGCCTCTTCGTCGAGCAGCGCCTCCTCCTCGGCGAGCTCGGCCGCGAGCTCGGCGGCACCGGAGCCCGGTGCGCCGAGCCCCGCGCGGCGGCGTCCGCCGCCGGCGGTGATCAGCCGACGAGGCCTGCCCTGCCCGGAGGTCTCGCCCACGGCCATCGCGGCTTCGCGGGTGATCTTCTCGTCGATCGATACCTTGTAGGGGAGGATGTCGCCCTTGTAGATCCAGACCTTCACCCCCACACGCCCCGACGTGGTCCTCGCCTCGCGGAACCCGTAGTCGATGTCGGCGCGCAGGGTGTGCAGCGGCACCCGGCCCTCGCGGTAGGACTCCTTGCGCGCCATCTCCGAGCCGCCGAGCCGACCGGAGCACTGCACGCGCACGCCCTGCGCGCCAGCCTTCTGGACCGTCTGGATGGCCCGCTTCATCGCCCGGCGAAACGCGACGCGGCGGGCGAGCTGGTCGCAGATGCCCTGGGCGATGAGCGCGGCGTCGAGCTCGGGCTGCTTGATCTCCTGGATGTTCAGCTGGATCCGGTTGTGCAGGCCCGTGATCTCCTCGAGCTTCTTCTTCAGCCGGTCGGCCTCGGCGCCGCGACGGCCGATGACGATGCCCGGGCGGGCGGTGTGGATGTCAACCCGCAGGCGGTCGCGCGTGCGCTCCACCTCGATCCGGCTGACCGCAGCGGCCTCGAGCTGGGACATGAGGTAGTCACGGATCCGCCAGTCCTCGATGACGAAGTCCCGGTAGTGACGCTCCTCGAACCAGCGCGACTTCCAGTCGGTGGTGACACCGAGCCGGAAGCCATAGGGGTTGACCTTCTGGCCCATCTACTCGCCCTTCTCGCTCTCGTCCTCGGGAACGTCGGCCGCTGTGCCCCGGACCTCCTGTGCGCCCTGCTGCTCGGGCCCGTGCTCCTCGGGCCCGTGCTCCTCGAGCTCTGCGTGCTCCT
>JAJYMD010000148.1 GCA_021787255.1 Actinomycetes bacterium
GAGCTTGACGATGTCGTAGTAGGGCTGAAGGATCCGCGGTCCTCGCCGGCCCTGCAAGCGAGCCTCGGCGCGGGCGACGACCCCGCTCACGAGCGGCGCGCCGAGCAGGATGGTGAGCACCTGGAGGGCCTGGACGCCCTTCGGCGCGATGACCGCGAGACCCAACGTGCGACGCTCCTCTACGCAACCGGCAATTGCGTAGAGACCATCAGCCCTTCGGTCGGTGCACCCCCTCAGGGCAGTTCGGGCTGCGCGCCCGCCAGGGACTCATCTGGCGGACCGCACGCTAGCACGTGGGTATGGTGGACGAGAGCGGGTCGTGCGGCCGACCCGTGCCGAAGCACGCAGAGCACGCAGCGCACGCACCCCGAGCACGCAGCGCACGCACCCCGAGCACGCAGCGCACGCACCCCGAGCATGCACCCCGAGCAACGCCGAGGAGAGTCGATGAGCGATCCGCGCGCCGTCCTGCTGTCGGGCTCGCTCGGACTGGGCCACGAGATGCTCGTCCAGAGTTGCGGCGCGCTCCTGGAGAAGTGTGGATGGCATGTCGAGAGCCTGGACTGCATGAGCCTCCTCGGGCGTCGAAACGGGCCCGTCGGACGAGGGCTCTTCGCGCGCGCTGTCCGGACGTGCCCCGGCGCCTACGACGCGCTCCACTTCGCGCACCTGCGCCCCGGAGGCCGGCTCACGCGCGCGCTCGACGCCGCCGCGTCCGCGCGCCTCGTGCCGGTCCTCGGCGAGCGGTTCGATCGCGAGCCGCCCGACCTCGTCCTCAGCGTCTTCGCCACCGGCGCGTCCGCCGCTGCGAAGCTCCGCGCGAGCGGCACGCTGCGCGCGCCGGCGGTGGTGCTGTGCACCGACATCACCTTGCACCGGATCTGGGTGCAGCCAGGGACCGATCTGTTCCTCGCGACGTCGCCCGCTGCCGCGGCGTCCGTGCTTCGGTACCTGCCCCGTGCGAACGTCGCGGTCGTCCCCCCTCCGGTGCGGCCCTCCTTCTACGACGCGCCGCCCAAGCCCAAAGCCCGAGCGGAGCTCGGACTGCCCGAGGACGCATCCTGCGTGCTCGTGATCGACAGCGGCTGGGGCTTCGGCCTGCTCGACGCGAGCGTCGTCGCGCTCGCGCGTGCAGGGATCCACGTGCTCGCGGTCGCCGGGCGCCAGCGGGACGTAGAGCTCAGGCTCCGTGCGCTCGCGCAGATCGACGAGCACGTCGTCCCCTTCGGCTTCGTCGACGACGTCGCGCGCCTCATGGCCGCCGCGGACGTGGTCATCAGCCTGCCGGGGGCCACCACCTGCAGCGAAGCTCGGGTCGTCGGGAGGCCGCTCCTGCTGCTCGACCTGATGCCCGGGCACGGTCGGGAGAACCTCGTCCACGAGCTCGAGCTGGGCAGCGCCCGGCCGCTCGGCCCGGAGCCCGGCGACGTGGTCGACGCCGTGCGCGCGTTCCTCGACACACCGGGCCACGCTACGCCCGGCCCTCGGCTGGCCCGCTGGGAGCCGTCGTTCGCCGACGCGCTCGCCCGCGTCGGGATCGACCTCTCTGCGTACGAGGCCGCGCCGAGCACTCAGCGGATCCCGCCGAGCGAGACGCCGCTCTTGAACCAGCGCTGAGAGACGACAGAGCTGGTCGAGCCACTCCGTGGAGCCCAGGAACTTCGCGATCTCTTGCACGCGTCGGGAGATGTCGGCCCTCGCCACTTTGTGTACTTTCAGTGACTGGCCGACGTTCTTTCAGTGAATGGCCGATGGTCTCGGCACCGTCATGTGTGGGTACAGGGCGCGTGCACCGCCTCGAAACCGTTCGGGTAGACCTTCGTCACCTGCTCGAGCGTGATGCGTGCGATGGCCGTGTCTCCAAGCGTCGGTTGGACGTCGCCGCAGCGTGTCGCGGCGGCGCCCCAGCGGGTCAGCTCATTATGGCCCGTGGCGACGCCGTGCTCCGCCCGTTGCGGAGCAGTCAGGTCCGACGGCGGCAGGCTCGGCGAGGGGTGAGCGGTGACGAGGCCAGCGTTCGGCCGGCCCGCCCCCGGTCAGTCTTCGACGCAGCTCGGACCATCTCTGCCGCCGCGCGCGTCGAACGTGGGGACGAGCGCGCGCGCAGCCCTCGCCTCGTCCACGCGGCGGACCGGCGTCGTGCGGGGGGCGGCGTGCGCGGCCGCGATCCCGGCTTCTTCGGCCGCCTCTGCGGCGATCCGCTCGAAGGCCTCCGCCAGCGCCTCGAGCGTCTGAGGGCTCTCGGTCTCGGTCGGCTCCACCATCAGGGCTTCCTCGACGACGTGGGGGAAGTAGACGGTCGGCGCGTGGAAGCCCTCCTCGAGCAGGCGCTTGGCGACATCGAGCGCGCGAAGCCCGTAGCGGCGCTTGAGCGTGGACGCCGAGAGCACGACTTCGTGCATGCAGGGGCGGTCGAAGGGGACGTCGTAGGTCCCCGACAACCGGACGCGTAGCCAGTTCGCGTTCATCACCGCGCGCTCGGCGACGCGCCGGAGCCCGTCGCGCCCGTGCACGCGGACGTAGGCGAGCGCTCTGGCGAGCACGAGCGC
>JAJYMD010000448.1 GCA_021787255.1 Actinomycetes bacterium
CGCACCGACGAGGAGGAAGAGGAGGATCCACACGCGCGCGGGGCCCCACTGCGAGCCGCCCGTCGCGGCGCGTGCGCGCGTGGTCCGGCGCCAGCCGATCCACGCGGAGACGAGCGCACCCGCTGCGTAGGGGCCGAGCGAGAACCAGCCCCAGTCCCGGTAGGCGGGAAGCCCAGCGATGAGCGCGGTCACCAGCGAGAAGACGGCCGCGACGCCGTAGAGCACGGCGTCTCCGCCCTCCGGCCCCCAGACGCCCATGAGCCTCGACACGGCGCGCTGGCTACGCCGGGTCGCTCGACGGATGATCGTCACGGCGTCGCGCGGACGGGGCAGGAGTGCCACCTCTGGCAACCCTAGCCGCCGATCCGCTGTCCTAAGGTGTCGTGATGGCCTGGCTCGCGTTCGTGGCAACCCGCTCCGACGACTCCGTGCGCACGGAGGTGGCGGAGCTGGAGGACTCCGAGCTCCCCGGCGGCGACGTCCTCGTCGGAGTCGACTGGTCGGCGGTCAACTACAAGGACGCGATGGTGACGGTCCCGGGGAACCGGGTGGCACGGCGCTCACCCCTCGTGCCCGGTGTGGACCTGGCCGGGAGGGTTCTCGAGAGCGCCGACCCGCGCGTGGAGGTCGGCACGGCGGTCGTCGTCCACGGCTACGACCTCGGGGTCGCTCGGCACGGAGGCTTCGCGACCAGGGCGCGGGTCCCTGCCACATGGGTGGTCCCGCTCCCAGAGGGCCTCACCACGCGCCGCGCTGCCGCCATCGGGACCGCGGGGTTCACCGCCGTCCTCTCTGCCGACAAGCTTCGCAGGGCAGGGGTCACCCCGGGCCAGGGCCGAGTGCTCGTGACCGGCGCGTCCGGCGGCGTCGGGAGCATGGCGGTCGCGTCACTCGCCCACCGGGGGTACGAGGTCGTCGCGAGCACGGGCAAGTCGGAGGAGCACGACTACCTGCGCGCGCTCGGTGCCGCAGAGGTCGTGGGTCGCGACGAGATCGCCGAGCCCGGGCGAGTGCTCTCCGCAGAGCGCTGGGCAGGAGCGGTCGACTGCGTGGGCGGCGAGACCCTGGCCGCGGTGCTGCGGTCACTTCGCTACGGCGGCGCCGTCGCCGCGAGCGGCCTCACGGGCGGCACGACGTTGGAGACGACGGTCTACCCCTTCATCGTCCGTGCGGTGTCGCTGCTCGGGGTGGACTCGGTCCAGACCCCGATCGAAGAGCGCCGGCGGGTGTGGTCCACGATCGAAGAGTCCCTCCCGCCGGCCGCGGTCGACTCGATGGTCGCGGCGGAGGTCGGCCTGCACGAGCTCGGCGGGGTCCTCGACGACGTGCTCGCCGCCAAGGTGCGCGGACGCGTCCTCGTCCGGCCTGTGTGATCAGCTGCTGAAGTCCTCAGGCTTGATCGAGTCGAGGAACTGCCGGAACTGCCCCACCAGCTCCTCGGGGCTCTCGTCGTCCTCGTCGTCGGACGCCTCGATCGAAAGGAGGATGCCTTCTGAGTCCATCAGGTCGTCCGCCACGTACAGCGGGCTGCCCGTGCGCACAGCGACAGCGACCGCGTCGGAGGGCCGGCTCGAGACGACGGTGCGCTCCCCTCCCCGGCGCAGCTGCAGCTCGGCAAAGTACGTCGAGGATCGGAGCTCGGTGATCACAACTCGTTCGACCGCGACGTCGAGCGCGGAGAGGATGTCACGGATGAGGTCATGGGTCATCGGTCTCGGCATCGCGACGCCCTGCAGCTCGTACGCGATCGCGGCAGCCTCCGGGGTCCCGATGAAGATCGGTAGCGTGCGCCCCTCCCCATCGGTCTCCTGAAGCAACAGCACCGGGGTGTTCGACTGGAGGTCGACCCGGACAGCCCTCAGGCGGACTTCGACCATACAGAGCAATGTAGCGTGGACCAAGCACGCGTGTGCGGCGACTCGCTCAGCCGCCGAGCAGCCTCCGGAGCTGCACGCGGACGAGCGACGCCCGCATGGACTGGCCGAGCCTGGCCAGATCTGCCGCGGTGTCCACGGCGCGCTGGCGTGCCTCGGGGTTGCGCTGGCGCAGCAGCGGCGTGATCACCTGCTCGACGAGGCCGACCTCGCGGTCGGCGGCGTTGCGGTACATCCGCAAGTGGCGGGGCTCCACGCCGTAGTGGCCGAACTCGGCGACCAGCTTGCCGACCGTGAGCGCCTCTTCGTCGTAGAACGTGCCGCCGGCGATGGCCATGGAAGCCAGGAGCCCCAGCCCCTCGAGGGAGGCCACGGTCTCGGGGGTGAGGCCCGTCGCCGCGCACAGCTCTGCACGCGTGAGGCTCACTCCGGAGATCGACGGCGACAGGACGTCCGACGCGGGGCGGCCCTCTCGACCCGCACCCGGAGCGGGCACGTCGCGTGGGCGCTCGCCGGTCGTTGGCCCAATGGGGTCCACGACCGCGCGACGGGGGCCCCGTGTCGCTGCTCCCGAGGCTGCGCCGGCGGGTGCCCCCGCCTCGTCCTCCGCCCGGGAGACCTCGGCACGCCTGCTGGGGGGGACACCGGGCTCGGAAAGCCACCCGGGCTC
>JAJYMD010000388.1 GCA_021787255.1 Actinomycetes bacterium
CAAGATGTCCGACCGCTCTCGACGCGCCGTGCTGCGCCGCCTCGAGACCGGGGCGATCGAGGCGCTGTGCAACGCCCAACTGCTCTTGGAGGGCTTCGACGAACCGAGCGTCGACTGCGTAGTGATGGCCCGGCCGACCAAGTCCCGGGCCCTCTACGTCCAGGCGATCGGACGCGGGACGCGGCGGTTCCCGGGCAAGGACTTCCTCCTCGTCTTGGACTGCATTGGGGCGACGACGACCCACGAGCTCGTGACCGTGGCGAGCCTCGTGGGCGCCGACGAAGAGGAGCCGGACGTCGACGTTGGCCGCTTCCTCGCCGAACGTGACCCCCTCCTCCAGGGGTCGACACGCACAGGCGGCATCGACAACGCGGACGTCTCCCGGGTCTACGGCGTCGACGTCCACCTCTTCGAGGACCGGGCGCTGCACTGGGTGCACGCCGGGTCCGCGTTCGCGCTCTCGGTTCCCGGGATGCGGGTCCGCCTCGATCCGGCCGCCGACGGAACGTGGAGCGTCACCGTCCAGCGTGCGGGCCAGGAGCCCGAGCGCCTCCCTCAGGGCGCCCTCGACTTGGAGTGGGCGCAGGGGCTCGCCGAGGACCTCGTGCGCAAGGCGGGGTTCGACGCCGTCGCTGCCAAGTCGGCGCGCTGGCGCGACGATCCGGCGACGGACCGCCAGATCGCCACCCTCGTCTCCATGGGCATCGGCGCGCCTCCCGGGTGCACCAAGGGCCAGGCCGCCGACCTCATCGCCCAGCGCCAGCTCGCCCGCGAGACCTCCGCCCAGAGCTCTGCGACCCCCAAGCAGCTCGCCCTCCTGCGACGCCTCGGGCTGCGCGAACCGCCGCAGGGCCTCACGCGTCGCGACGCGTCGCGCCT
The DNA here is from genome assembly GCA_021787255.1 of Actinomycetes bacterium. The sequence continues at coordinate 880 of JAJYMD010000388.1, forward strand.
CATCGACGAGCTCAAGCTGGGCCGCAGCGCGTGACGTCGCCACGCCGTCCCGACGCTGCGCGCGCCGGGTCACGACGCCCCCGTGAGCCGCGTGCCGTCGAGGCGGACGACGAGCACGACCGAGCCCGACGGCCCGGCCCCCTGGAGCTCGAGGCGCACCACGCCGCTCGGGAACGAGATGGTGCCGTCGTCGAGCACGAGGTCGACGCGCGACGTCTCGATCGCCGCGCGTCCGGTCCGAAGGTCGAGCACCGCGTCCGCCGCGTCGCTCCTCGCGTCGGGCTCATGGGCGCCCTCGGCAGGGCGTGAGGCCTCGCCGGCCGCCGTCCCGCCACCGCCGCCCCCTTCCTTCGGGGCCACGCCGCTTGCCTGGCTACGGGCGGCGTCGGGGCGCCAGAGGAGCGAGCGCCAGAGCCGTTGGCGTCCGCTCCGTCCGCCTGCGCGCGGGACGCGGCGCCACGCGTCGGCCGGTGCGACGATGCCCGACGTCCTCGCCCGGCGAAGCGCCGCTGCGACGAGGCCGCTGCGTTCGAGCGACGCCTCGCCCCCATAGGCCAGGTCCTCGGGGAGCCCAGGGGGCGCCTCCTCCTCCCCCGCTGCGCGCGAGCGGACGTGGGCCGCCATCTGGCGCCCGACCTCGAGCGCCCCGAAGACCGGCATCGCGAGCGCGCACTCGAGGACCGCGCACAGCGCGTCCTCTCGCTGGGCCGCCGCCTCGTCACGCGAGCGGCGCCGCTCCAGCGCGCGCCGCTCCGCGATCGCCTCGTCGACGATCGCGCCGAAGAAGCGCAGCGTCTGCTCCTGCAGCGCGCTGCGCTCGTGCGGTGGGACGCGGCGCAGCTCGGCGATGCGCGCGAGCATGTCGGCCGAGGGACCTCGGTCCACCTGCCTCCAATCTTCCGTCTGCTCCCCATCCACGAGGAGGACCGGCGGATCCCATCATGGAGCAGCGCCCCGGGAGGTGCAACCGGTTCGCGCCGGTCGCGCTCCGACCTCCTCCACACGGCTGGAGCCATGGGCTTGCGGGGCGCGTCTGGTCATGGTGCGGTCGCCTTCGGCGCCGGTGTCGCGCCGGGGGCCGGCACTGTTGTGGCGAGGACCACGACGTCGATGCGGCGGTTCTCGGCCCGCCCCGCAGCGGTTGCGTTCGAGGCGATCGGGTGGGTTGTGCCGAAGCCGACTGCCGAGAGCCGGTTCGCTGTGACCTCGTCGACCGTCTCGAGGCGAACCACCGCGGCGGCCGCCCGCGCCCCCGATAGCTCCCAGTTCGACGCGTAGGGCCCCCCAGTGATCGGGACGTTGTCGGTGTAGCCCTGCACCTCCACGTGGTTCGGCACGGTCCTGAGCACCGCCCCGATCGTGTCGATCACCTTCTCCCCGAGCGGCTGCAGTGTCGCGCTGTCGTTGGCGAAGTACGCCTTGTCGGTGAAGATCTCCACCACGACTCCCTGCCTGGAGCGCGAGACGCTCGTGACCGACGACAGGTCGGCCGCTGCGAGCCGCTGGGAGATCTCGGCCTGGATCCTTGTGAGATCCGAGTGCGCAGGCGGGGTCGGCAGGGTCGGCAGGGTCGGCAAGGTCGGCAGGGTGCTGTGGTTCGGGAGGAGGCCGTCGTGGCTGGGGGCGGTGCTATGGAAGGACCGGGCGACGCTCGCCTCGAAC
>JAJYMD010000154.1 GCA_021787255.1 Actinomycetes bacterium
CCGCCTTCGGAGGGGAGCAAGTAGGGGGTCGGGACCAGAGGGTCGGGACCAGAGGGTCGGGACCAGAGGGTCGGGACCAGGGGGTCGGGACCAGGGGGTCGGGACCAGAGGGTCGGGACCAGAGGGTCGGGACCAAGGTCCCTTCGATCGATGCGGGTGCACCTGCTAGAACCGCTCGCATGAAACTGGCCATTCCGGCGGAGTCCGTCGCGGGCGAGCGCCGCGTGGCGATCGTCCCCGACGTGGCGAAGCGACTGGTCGCCGCCGGATGGACCGTGGCCGTGCAGTCGGGTGCGGGTGAGGAGGCCGCGTTCACCGACGCGGACTACGTGGCCGCCGGGGCCGAGGTGGCGGCGGACGCCGCTGGGTGCCTCGCGGGAGCGGCGGCCGTCATTCGGGTGCAACCACCAAGCGTGGACGACGCCCAGCTCGTCCCAGAAGGTGCTCTCGTCCTCAGCTTCTTGCAGCCAGCCGCCTCGGTCGACGCACTGCGCGTGCTCGCCGCCAAGCGCTGCAGCGTCTTCAGCTTCGACCTCCTGCCCCGGATCAGCCGGGCGCAGTCGATGGACGCGCTGTCGTCCCAGGCGACCGTCTCGGGGTACCGCGCGGCGCTCACCGCCGCCACCCGGATCGGCCGGTTCTTCCCCATGCTCATGACGGCGGCCGGCACGGTGCCGCCGGCCAAGGTGCTCGTCATGGGTGCCGGTGTCGCAGGGCTCCAGGCGATCGCCACCTGCCGCAGGCTCGGCGCGATGGTCCGTGCCTACGACGTGCGCGCGGCGGCAAAGGAGGAGGCCGAGAGCCTCGGTGCGACCTTCGTCGACCTCGGAGTGAGCGCGGAGGGCACGGGCGGCTACGCGCGTGAGCTGACGGCCGAGGAGCTCGCGGCGCAGCAGCACGCGCTCGCAGACGAAGTGACGAAGGCAGACGCGGTGGTCACGACCGCTGCGGTCCCGGGCCGACGCGCTCCGCTGCTCGTGACCGCAGCGATGGTGGAGCGAATGGCGCACGGCACCGTGGTGGTCGACATGGCGGCGGACTCCGGCGGCAACTGCGAGGTGACGCAGCCTGGAGCGGACGTCATGGTGAGCGGCACCCTTGTGGTCGGCATGTCCAACCCTCCCTCGGGCATGCCGACGCACGCGAGCGCGCTGTACTCCCGCAACGTGGCCAACATCCTCGCGCTGCTCTCGTCGGAAGGTGCTGTGGCCCCCAACTGGGAGGACGAGATCGTCGCAGGGACGTGCGTCCTGCGAGACGGGAAGCCCGAGCACGCATTGACGGCAGAGCTCTTGGGGAGCGAGTCCTGATGGGCATCGTCTGGTACCTGACCATCTTCGTGCTCGCCGCCTTCGTGGGCTACGAGGTCATCTCGAAGGTCCCGAGCATCCTGCACACGCCGCTCATGTCGGGCTCCAACGCGATCCACGGCATCGTGCTCGTCGGTGCGCTGGTCATCATGGGCGAGGCGAACGGGACCGCGCAGCTCGTGCTCGGCTTCATCACGGTCTTCCTCGCCACGCTCAACATCGTCGGCGGCTTCGTGGTGACCGACAGGATGCTCGAGATGTTCCACGCGAAGCCCGAGCGGGCGGCTGCCCCGTCTTCCCCCGCCGCCGGCAACGCGTCGGAAGAGGGCCGATGATGACCGTCGCGCTCACCGCCGTCTCGCTGCCGCTCTCCACGTGGCGCTCCGCCGTCTACCTCGTCGCCATCATCGGCTTCATCCTTGCTCTGAAGGGTCTCAGCTCTCCGCGGCACGCGCGGAGGGGCAACCTGCTCGGTGCGGGGGCTGCGCTGCTCGCGGTCGGCATGACGTTTTCGGCGGGAGGCGTCAACCACTCGGCACGGAACCTCGGCCTCGCGTTCGGAGCGATGGCGCTCGGCACCGTCGTGGCGGTGCCGGCGGCACGGCTCGTGAAGATGACCGCGATGCCTCAGATGGTCGCGATCTTCAACGGCGTCGGCGGCGGCGCGGCCGCCCTCATCTCCGTGTCGGAGCTGCTCCACATCCACAGCACCGGTGTGAGCCCTGCCACGTACGTGATCGTCGAAGCGGTGCTCGGCGTCCTCATCGGGAGCGTCTCGTTCGCCGGCAGCGCCATCTCCTTCGCCAAATTGCAAGAGCTGATGGCGACGCGACCGATCGTCTACCCGGGTCAGCAGCCGATCAACGCCCTCGTGGGCGCAGGGATCCTCGGCCTTCTGATCGCGGCGGTCGTGACCGGCTCGACCGACTACGTGTTCGGAGTGCTCGGTCTGTCACTGCTGCTCGGGGTGGCGTTCACCCTGCCGATAGGCGGCGCGGACGTGCCCGTGCTGATCTCGCTGCTCAACTCGTTTACGGGGCTCGCCGTCGCGGCGTCCGGCTTCACCCTGGGCAACCCCCTCTTGATCGTGGCCGGCACGCTCGTCGGCGCGTCGGGCATGCTGCTCACCCGCCTCATGAGCAAGGCGATGGGGCGCTCGCTGCCCAACATCCTGTTCAGCGCGTTTGGCGCGGTGGTCACCGCGACGGCCGACGCAGGAGGGCTCGAG
>JAJYMD010000279.1 GCA_021787255.1 Actinomycetes bacterium
GCCTGAGGTCGTCGGTGCCGACGTCCCGGTGCCGGTCCCGCTCGCAGTGCCTGAGGTCGTCCGTGCCGACGTCCCGGTGCCGGTCCCGCTCGCAGTGCCTGAGGTCGTCCGTGCCGACGTCCCGGTCTCCGTCGTCTTCGGCGCGGTAGCGCTACCTCGTCGAGTCGTGCGACCAGATCGATGTGCGCTCGACAGCTCGGTGGCCGGCTTCGTCGACCCAGGCACGGTGGTTGACCCTGCGGACGTGCGTCCTGGGGACGTGCGTCCTGGGGACTGCGTGGCAGAGTCTCTCGCACCGACCCTGGTGCTCACCGTCCTCACCGTCCTCACCGTCCTCTGGGGATTCGCAGCTCCAATCGAGACGGTTCCCTCACCCGTAGCGCTCGAGGATGCGCCTGCAGCACTGCCAGTTGTCGCTGAGGCCGTTGACCTGCGACCTCCCATGCGGACGCCTGCGTGGGGCGCACCGTTGTTCCCGAGCTCGCTCGTGGCTCCGGCGCGGACGGTCTCCCGCCTTCCGGACGTACCCGCGCGGACCTCCGAGGGAACGTGCCCTTCGCCGGATGCGTGCGCTCCTGCGTTCGCGGGGCGAAAGCGATGCCGCGCTGAAGCTGTGACCGAGTGGGCGGAACCGACGTGCCCGAGCGCCGCCGGCATCGACTTGCTTCTGTGGTCCCTCGCGGAGGAGAGGGCCGTCACGAGCGCCATCAATGCGAGCGACACGGCCAGGACACCCCATGCCCGGGATCGGCGGCCAAGATCAGCCACAGTGCGTCAGCCGAAAGCGGCGCGTGGCTCGGGAGTCGGCTCGGCAGGGCGCTTGCTCCCGGTCCCCAACGTCCGTGCCCTTCGGGCACGCACCATCCACGAACTCCCACCGTAGCCGTCCGTGACATCCGCTGGCACCAGGCCGTGATCGGTTCCATCAGGCATTTGGACCGACTCAGGCCTTCACGCGATCAGCGTGCCGACTGCCCGGTCTCGACACGCTGCAAGGAACCGCCGCGAGTGGCCCGAGCGCGCAGACAGCTCGGAAAGGGAGTAGCCGAGGACTCGGTGCGCGTACAACACGGCAGCGTCGCCGGCGTCGAGCTGACGCCGCTCCCTCGAGATCGCTCGCGCCAATTCCTCCGCGTCGCTCTCGCCGGGGGCCGCGAGCCCTGCGAGCCCCCCGTCGTCGGAGGCCAGCACCTCGGCGAGCTGTAGGTGACGGTGGCGGAGGATACGTCGACGGAGCCGGCACCGCACGGCCGAGAGCACGTCGAGCACCGCGTAGGCGCGATCCTGGCCTCCCCACTCCTCGACGACCTCCCATGCCGTCGTGATCGCGTCGACGAAGAAGGTAGCCTGGCTCTCCCATTCGCCTCCTTGCCCCCATGTGAGGCGACGCGCGACCCCGACGAGCCCTGGCAAGAGCGCTTGCACCAGTGCGCGGGGCACCAGCGGATGGACGGGTGCAGCGCGCAGCACGACCCGGAAGAGCGCCGCCGCTCGCGCGCGTTCTCCAGGTCCCCGGGTGGCTCGCCTCGTAGACAGGCTCGAGCCGATGAGCGCATCGACGAGGTCGCCGAGGTCCCGTGCCTGGAGCCGTGCCAAGTCGGGCTCGGCTTGGACCAGCGCTCGCAACGCGTCCTTCGAAGACTGCGAGCGCCGTCGCGCCTCCCAGTCGCTTGCCAGCCGGTCGAGTGGTCGGGGTGCGTGGCTTGTCATGCAGCGACCCTGCGCGTGGGCGCTCCCTCCGTCGCTCCCACCCGCGGCGCATTCGTGGAAAATCTTCTTCACCAGGGAGCTCGTGTACTCGGATCGACGGTCGATCACCCACATCGGCCACTCGAGGTCGGACTACAGTGCGCCCGGATGGACATCGAGCAGTTCTACGACGCGGACGAGCGGCGACGAGCTTCTGTCGAGGTGGAGTTCGGGCAGGACTGGCGGGACTCGAGCGGTGTCCGCTACGAGCTGAGCTGGATCGCCGATACTGGGGAGCTCTACGTGATGAGGGAGCCAGTGCCGGCCGAGTGGGCGACACCGTTCGGTGGGATCCACGCCCGGGGCTCGCACAGCAGCGACGAGAGCGAGGTCGAGCGCATGAGCGTCACGGTTCTCGGGGTAGTGCCGAGCCGAGAGGCGGTCGAGCAGCTGCTGGAAGGCTGGCAGCAGGCGATGGAGAGCCCTGACAGCGTGGCCTGGCTGGCGCAGCGTCTGCGTGAGCGGGGTGTGGTTCTTCCAGACGCCGCGCTCACAAAGTGACTCGACGCGGCTCGTCGGGTCTGACGAGGTGACCGTGGTCACTGCCGCGACGGGAGCCGAGTGGATCGTCACTCGTCGTGATCATGCCTGCCCCGGTGCGCCGGCCCGTCTGGTCCAGGCGGGCTAGTGCGCGGAAGGCGTGGGCGGGATCGGGGACGCGTAGCCGGCGAGCGCCGATCGCGTACCAGGAGTGTCCGCCTGGTACTGGTCGGTGCCAGTCTCCACGACGCTGAACCCGGTGCGATCCCCGTCGCCGTTCACGACCTCCGGCCCGCGGGCTCCGGGAGGGTCGCCGATCACGATTGCAACGTGGACTGCAGTGCCCGTCCTGGGGTCGAGCCCGTAGACGGCGACGTCACCAGGCTGAGGCGAGTAGCCGCTTCCAACTGGATGCCACGTACCGTGGGAAACCGCCCACAGGTAGAAGCTTCCCGACGCCGCGTTCACGTCTCCGGGGCTGTAGCCGTACGTGAACTGCGCACTCGCCTCCCGCCACACCCACGCTGCGAAGTCCGCGCACCACTCTTCGCTGCGCAAGCCCGGACCGCAGGCTGTCGCTGTGCCCGCTCCCCAGAAGGCGCTGAACTTGTTGCAATAGGAGTGGGCGGGATCGGTGTGGTAGCCGAGTTGAGATTCGGCGATGGTCACGATGCGGGCCCGAAACGGTGTGGAGGGAAGCGGCGGCAGGGCCGCTCTGGTCGAGAACGAGAGCGCGGCAGCGACAAGTCCGACGACCAGGACCGCGAAGAGCGCCAGCGCGGCGGCCCGCCGTCTGCGCGCCCTCCTCGTGGCAGCTGGCTGCGCCCTCGCGGAGGGAGTGTCCTCAGCCCGAGCCACCCTGCCCCGACGGTGATGTGCCCGATGTCGGTGGAGCGGTCACGGGGGATTGCGCTGTCGCTGTCGGGTTGTCCGCCGCTTCGCACTGCGCGCGCAACGCGGGAATGAGGTTCGCTTCGGACGTGCGGCCGATCTCCTGGAGCGTCGTCATCAGGGGATTGAACGCGGGGTCCGCAGAGTTGGCTTGCGCAGCAAGCTGCACGGCCTGGTTCAGCTGGCTCGCGGCCCTTTCCACCTTGGCACGGGCTGCGGCTGCAGTCTTCGTGTCCTCGGCCTCCGTGTAGAGGTGGATCGAGGTGTCCACGTGCGCGCACGCTTGCTTGGCGAGCGAGGTGCCCGCGTTCGAGCACCCGGTGAGGAGGAGGGCTGAGCCGGCGATCAGGGCGAGCGCGACGGCTGGGACGCGTGCAGCGCGCAGGCGGCGAGCGGGATCCGTCGGCACGCGCACGACGTTGGTCACCCGAGCCAGGCCTCCGCGGCCTCGAGCAGGAAGCGGCTCACGGCGAGGCAGCGATCGAACACGTCGCAGAGCAGCTCCTCGCCGGCGAGCACCCGGGCGAGCGAGACCTGGTGCTTGGCGACGATGTTCAGGCGCCGCTCCGGTCCGTCGGTCGCCGACGCGAACGAGTCGATGGCGGATACTTCGAGGGGCAGCTCGATACCACCGATCCCCGCGAGGTCGATGGCGAGCCTGAGGAGGTCCGGGCCATGGGGCAGTGGAGGGAGCGCCCACGTGAACGTCAGCGGGAAGTGGAAGTCGTCGGGGGGTTCCTCGTCGTCGGAGAGCTCCATGACCACGTCCTCGAAGGACAGCAGGACTCTCGGGTCGACCTCGAGCGCGAGGTGCAAGTCGAGCGGGCCGCCGCAACCCTCCTCAGGGTGGAGGTCCACCTCCCAGACCTGGCGCAATGAGTAGGTCTCGACGAAGTGGCGTTCGTCGTGCACATGGAACCCATGGTCGACGGAGTGATCCTTCAGGTCGGCTACGTAGCCGGCGACGTCGATGGCAGCCACAGTGGCTACGAGACTACGGGCTGGCCGCGACGGCGGCGCGCTGGCCGTTCGGCGAGCGAGCGTCTTCGACGGCGTCCGACGGGAGCACGACCTCGACGGTAGTCTCCGCCCCGGTGAGCGCACGTGCCGAGGACCCCGAGGAGCTGCTCACGACGCTCCTCGAAGGTGCTCGCGCCGCCCACGAGGCGCTGGAGCGGATCGATCCGGCTGATCGCCGTCGGCCGGGCGCTCGGCCTGGACAGTACGAGTTCGACGTGGTGGCCGACGACGCGGTGCGCGCCGTGCTCCACCGAGAGGGACTCGGGGTGCTCTCCGAGGAGTCCGGGAGCACCGGACCACGCTCGAAGCTCCTCGTCGTGGTGGACCCGATCGACGGGTCGACCAACGCCGCGCTCGGGATTCCCTGGTACGCGACGAGCATGTGCGTCCTCGACGAGAAAGGCGCGCTCGTGGCGCTCGTCGTCCACCAGGTCTCGGGAGTCTGCTACCACGCGGTCCGTGGAGGCGGCGCCTTCCGCGACGCGGTCCGTGTGCGGCCTGCGTCGACCACCGAGCTGGCTCGCGCAGTGGTGGGCATCTCGGGCTTCCCCCGGTCGTACCCTGGCTGGTCGCAGTTCCGGGCGCTTGGAGCTGCCTCGCTGGACATGTGCGCGGTGGCCGAGGGCGTCCTCGACGCGTACAGGGTCGCCGGCCGGTCGGCGTTGAACGTCTGGGACTACGTAGCGGCGATGCTCGTGTGCACCGAAGCGGGCGCGGTCGTCGCAGAGCGCGACGGGCTCGACCTCGTCGTGCGGAACCGCTCACCGCGCAGACCGATCGTCGCAGCGACCCCGCCTCTGCTCGCTGAACTGTCAGCCGCCGAACTGTGACTGGTCGTACGATCCTGGGCCCTGTCCGTGGGTCGACGCCCGCCGACCGGAAGCTGCGCACAATCGTGATCGCGCGCAACGGGCTGCTCCAGCAATACGCTCGGGACCCACCATGACGTGCTCCTCGGCACCCCGAGGGCGTTTAGCTCAGTTGGTAGAGCAGCTCGCTTACAACGAGCAGGTCGTCGGTTCGAGCCCGGCAGCGCCCACCAAATCTGTCACGGCGCGGCGCTGACGCGGGTGACGGCAGTTGCTCGGGAGCCGGCACGGTCGTCACCCAGGGTGCGCCACGAGCTGCCGTCGAAGCACGAAGCTGCCCGAGCGCGCAACGTGCGTCACGGAGCTGGTCCGGCTGGCCGTGTTGTCGCAAGACCCCCACCAGGAAGTCCGTCCCTCAGGGGAACCGAACCACGGCACGGCCGATCACCGAACCGGCGCGGAGCAGGTCGAGCCCGTCGTTCACAGCCTCGAGCTCCAGCTCGTGCCCGACGATCGGCCTCATCCGCCCCCGAGCGACGACCTCCACAGCCTCCAGCAGATCTGCCCTGGTCGTTCCCCGGGACCCCATGATCGTGACCTCGTCGTACACGAGCCGCATCGTTGTCGTCCGTACCTCCGGCGCTACGTAGCCGATCACGACGACCTTGCCGCCCTTGCGGCTCGAGAGCACGGCCTCGTGCCCAGAGCCCTCGATCCCGACCAGGTCGAAGAACGCATGCACGCCCAGCCCGCCCGTCAGCTCGCGGATCTGCTCGCTCACTGGGGCAACGTTCGGATCGATCGTCCAGGTTGCTCCGAGCTCCTGGGCGAGCTCCCGACGGTCTGGGGTCCGCGCGATCGCGATCACCTCTGCACCGCAGATCGCCGCGATCTGGACGGTGCTGAGCCCAAGCCCCCCCAAGCCCCATACGGCCACGACCTGCGCTGGGCGCACGTCGGCTCGCCTGCGGACCGCGTGGTACGGCGCGCCCACCGCGTCGGGGATCATGGCTGCGAGCTCGTAGGGCATGGAGTCGGGGACTGGGATCAGGTTCGCCGCGGGGACGCGCACGAGGTCCGCCAGGGCGCCGTCGCGCTCCATGCCAAGGCGTCGGAGGTTGGAGCAGTGGTCGAGCTCTCCTGCACGGCAGTACCGGCAGACCCCGCAGGAGATGTCGAGGCTCACTGCCACGCGAGCGCCTTCTTCGACGCCTGCGGTGTCGCGCCCAACGCCTACGACGTCACCGGCCAGCTCATGGCCCAGGACGAGCGGGATCTTCACCGTCGGGATCGCGCCGGCGACCACCTTCAGATCGGTCCTGCAGATCCCGGCTGCCCGAGTTCGCACCACCACCTCGCCTGGTCCAGGGGTCGGATCCGCCATCTGCCTGATGTGCAACGGGGCGTCGAATTCCTCGAGCACGGCGGCTCTCATTGCTCCTCCTCGTGGTCGTTCGCTTCGAGCAGATCGTTGTCCGGCGAGGGGAAGCGCGACCGAGCGACCTTCTCACCGAGTGGAGCTCGAAGCGTCGCCGCCGCGCACCCGCTCAGGGTCGGCCAGCCCGCGTGGGCGTCTCCAGCTGCCCGATGACCCAGTCGAGCTCTCGAGCGACGTAGTCGACGATGTCTCCGGTCTTCAGGTGCGCCGGTAGCACGTCCCAGGTATAGGTCTCGACCTCCAGGTGGGCCGACAGCGGACTGGCTCGGTGCACAGCGAGCGCCTGTTCGATCGCGAACCGGGTCGAACGGAACGGCCCGAGCTCGTCGAGGAAGACTGGGACGTGGAAGTGAACGCGCCATTCGGCTGGTCTCGGCGCTCTTCTCCAGGACTCGATCGCGTCCTCGAGATTGAGATACTGCAGGCGCGAACCTTCGCTCAGCTCGGTCGTCTGGGTCAGATAGATCGAACGTGCGTACCGCTCGAGCTCCTCGATCGCCTCGGGGCCGACCTCTGGCACCCACAAGGCCGCAGCCTCCTGAAGCTTGAAGATCGGCACCTCTGCCTGCCGCAGCTTGGCGAGCGAGGACGCGACGTCTTCGAACCCGACCGACTGGTGGCCGATGTCGAAGACCACCCCCAAGTGACGGCGCAGGTGCTCCTCCGCCTGCCCTTCGTCCACCTGAGCAGCCTGGGCGAGCCGAGCGATCGCCCTGGGCGAGTGGATCTCCTCTTGGAAGAAACGGATCGTCTCGTCAGTCGACTCGAGGTAGCAATAGGGCTCAGGCTCGAGAGCCAGAGTGACGAGGCGCCCGGTCCTATGCCGAAGCTCCACGAGGTGCGCGACGACGCGCAGCACGTTGTCGGTCATCACGGTGAGGTAGGCGCGGTCACGCACCGACGGGCGGAACGCGAGCGGGGCCGACTGGATGGAAGGGTCCACGTCAGGTGGTGAGAGCATGGCGAGCAAGTCGGCAACCTGCTCGGTGTACCGCAGGCGCTCCTCGGTGCTCCAATCAGGCTCGTACACCCGCTCCTTGACAGTGGTGCCCTTGAAGGATCCTTGCGGGAAGGCGTTGACCGTGTAGACGTAGAGGTCGTTGTCCTCCAGGATCCCGGCGAGCTCGCGGCGGGCGGAAGCGTCCTGGGTGAGGCGGGTGGCCGAAGCCCCGGAGAGCCGGAGCGAAACACCGAAGCGTGTGCCAGGAGAGATGACCGACTTCACCTTCGGCACATACGCTGACAAGCTGTCGCGCAGCTCTTCCCAGGTGTCGCTCGGATGCACCAAGGTCGAGTACGAAAGATGGCCAAGATGGTCGGGGAGTTGCATCGCTTTCCCTCCTGGATTGTCTCGAGTCGCGGTCTCGTCTCCTGCCCACTACGATCCACACGAGCTTCGACCGGTGCGGTGCTGCACGCGCTCGGGACGGTGCGAGGCGGCAGAAGCGAGGATCGCCTCGGTCACGGCGACGGTGTGGAGGATCTGGTCGAGAGGGATCGGGGGATCCCCCTTGCCCGAGGCGGCGCGGGCGAAAGCGTCGAGAGCTGCTCTGGCGATGTCACAGGTCTCAGCGTCCCAGACGCGTTCTTCGTTCTCGACCGTCCGGGCGATGCAGCGACCGAAGAGCCTCGACCGCCTCTCCTCGGAGGTCGCGCTGGAGGTGTGGGTCATGCCTTCGAGGCGGACGAACTGTTCGCTCCCATATACCTGAAAGCTGAAGGACGGCGCGGTCGCGGTGATGAGCCCGAGATAGCCGGTCATCCCGTTGCTCATCGCGAACAGGATGGACGTCGTGTCGTCGGAATCGATCGCGACGACACGCTTCACGCTCTGGCAATAGACGGACTGGACGTCGCCGAACAGGTCGACCATCGCGGGAGCTCCGTCGTCCTCGAGGTCATCGCAGCGGTGATCATCGGCGGCACGAGCCTCAGCGGGGGAAAGGGCGGTCTCGTGGGCACGCTCGTCGGGGTGCTGTTCATCGAGATCATCAACGACGGATTGACCTTGCTCAACGTGAGCCCGTTCCTCGTCGAGTTCATCGAAGGCGTGCTCATCTTCGCGGCGATCTCGATCGACGTCGGCTACGGCGGGAAGCTTCGCAGTCGCGTGCTGGGCTCTCGCTCCTGACCGGCCGGCGAAGCTCGGGGACCGGTTCTTGGGGGTCGTGCCCGCGCCCGCGGGTCACAGCCACCGTGCGCGGTCGGAGACCGGGTCGATGACGTCGATCACCTCGTCGAGGGGCACGATGGCCACTGCGGCGCAGCGGTCCTCGACACCGAAGCTCAGCAGCAGGTCGTCTCCTCTGCGGGCGAGGCCGGCGCAGAACTCGACGCCGTCGTGCACGAACGCGAAGGCAGGCGAGATCCCGCTCGGCGTGAGCGTCGCGTCCAGCGTGACGAAGCGATGGAGGTAGTCGGGCCGGGCATTGCCGACCACCCTCGTCTCGTGGGTGACGAACAGGTAGCCGTCGTCGATGCGCAGACCCTGGGAGCTGCCCCGCAGCCCCGCGAACCGGCAGTCGGTCGGCACCCGCCTGATCTCGCGGAGCTGCCGGGCCTCTTCCTCCCAGCGGTAGACGACGAACGGACGGCAGGTGTAGACGAAGTGCAGACGTTCGTCGACGACGAACGGCATCCAGTTCTTCTCGTGACGTGTGGCGTCCGGCCCGGCAAGCACGGCTTCGAGGTGCCAGCGCTCGCCGTCGACGCGCAAGAGGACCATGCGGCAGATGCCCTGAGGCTCGAGGTCCCGACAGGTCGCGACGGCCCACCAGTCATCGTGCCAGCGAAAAAGTCGGCAGTCCTCGAAGCCGAGCACGCCGGTCTGGTAGCGAGGCACGTTCCCTGGCTCGGCCAGCATCCGGTAGTCGACGAGCGAGAGGTCGTCGCCCAGGCAGAGGAGCACGTTCTCGGTACGCACGGTGCCGTCGGGCGCGTGGACGAGGTGGCCGGAGCCGTCGAGCTCGTAGTTGACCGCGCGCAGCACGGCCGAGAGTGCGTCCTCGCTGCTGGCGATGCTGGGGTTCGTCGCCGCCCAGCCGAACCGCAGTGGCGCGGTCGGCAAGGGAGCGATGTCGGCGCGCGGGCACAGGTCGCGCAGCTCTGCGTGGCGGGTCTTCCGGCAGGCGCCCTTGGGGTCGGCACCGTGGTCCCTCAGCCACCGGCGATTGCCCTCGAGCGCGGCCTTCACCTCGCGAGGAACCCCGTCTCGCGCGAGCAGCTCGTCGGTCAACGCGAGCGCCTCGTCGAGCTCGCCCACATGGGCGGCCGCGATCGACCGTTCGAAGCGCATCCCCCACTCGTAGACCCAGCGATGCACGAACAGGATGTCGCGGGGCATTGGGATGTCGACGCCGATCGCGGTCGCCCAGTTCGCGGTGGCGAAGTCGCCCACGGAGCGGGCGCGCACGGCGATCTCGTAGAGTGGATCGCTGCGTGAGGGCCGGCGCTCCCAGGTGTCGACGAGCAGCGAGGAGCCGGCCGGCCAGTCCGCGTCGGCCGTCAGCATGCCGAGCTGGAGCGCGGCGTAGAACACCTCCTCGTGCCAACCGCCCAGCGACACCCGTCGCCGGTACAGCTCGGCCGCCCGTGCCCGGTCTCCCATGTCCCGGCAGGTCTGCGCGAGGTAGAAGACGGTCCGGGGGTCGTCAGGCGTCTCGTGGTACTGACGCTCGAGGAGCTCCAGGTCTCTGGCGAGCTTGTCCGCGCGAGATCCGCCGTCGGCGTGGTGGGTGACCGACCATCGATCGAGCCGTTCGAGGGTGAACGGCTCCTCGCTGCTCAGGTACTCGTGGGTCGCCCCCACGAAGTGCCACTGGCGGTCTCCGCGGACCAAGCGCGGAACCGAGTAGCGCAACGGGCCCTCGTGGGCGAGGAGGTAGCCGTCGGCCGTGAGCAGCGGAAGCGCACCCCGGACGTTCAGGGTCATGTCGGCGTCCAAGAGCAAGAGGTAGTCGGCCGAGCCGCGCGCGAGTGCCAGGAGCTCAGTCCGATTGGAGCCGAAGTCTCGCCACGGCCGTCGGTGCAGTGCCCCTGGGATCGCACCCAGGAGCTCGGCGACCACCGCTGGGGTGTCGTCGGAGGATCCGGTGTCGACGATCACCCACGTGTCGATCACCCCCAGCACTGAGTCCAGGCAGCGGCCGACGACCCTCGCTTCGTCCTTCACGATCATGCACAGCGCCACGGTCTGGCGCGCCGTCCGCGTCGCGGGCTCGGCGGGGGACGTGGCGGTGTCGGCGCTTCGCACGCGGACGGCCCCGGAGGGCTCCGGTGCGTCGAGATGGGCGGCGACGACCTTTTCCGCGTCGACCAGGCGATCTTCGAGATCCCGGTGCAGGCGCGCCGTCCCAGCCTCGAGCGACGAGCGAAGGAGGCGGCACCGCTGACGCGCGTCGTGCCAGCGTTCGAAGCGGACACAGTGCTCGACGTTCGCCAGGACGCTGGGCTCATCGCCGCGCACGAGGTCCCAATTCGCGAGCGAGCTCGGGTAGTCGCCGAACGTGTAGTCGAACAGGTCCGGGTGGAGCGCGCTGAGGGCGCTCAGCACGGTCTGGTCGGTGGGCAGCCTCCCGCCGTCGACGGCACGGTCCAGCTCCTGTGCAAAGAGCCGACCGAGGCTCACGAGCTCGTCGGCGCCGCCCCGGACGAACCCCGCGGCGATCCGGCCGCGTTCGAGGCGGTGGAAGTCCCAGTCCACCTCCTCTCTGAACACCGGCATCATCTGCAGCAGGGTCGGGCGGTCGCAGGGCGCGGGAAAGCTGGCCGGCCGCCGCGCCACGTGCCCGATGCCGACGTCCATCCAAGCGAAACGGCCCGTGCCGAACGGATCGGCGGCGGCGACCTCGGCCAGCAGGCCGATCTTCGACAGGTTCACCACGAGGTGCCAGCCGTCGTCCTTGCCGGGCTGGCCGTTGTCGATGCAGGGGAGCTGCTCGAAGGACGCCGCACGGTCGGCCATTGCCAGCGCCTCGAGGGGCCGGGGCACGATCAGGGTCTGGTGCTGCGGGTCGAATTGACTGCGTCTCGCCGTCACCCAGCCCGCGAGGTGGGGGTCCACGAACGCGACGAGCGGCAGTGGCTGGAGCAGAGTGAGCCCGGCGTGCGCCTGGTAGTGGCCGAGAGGCCTCGCCCCCCGGGCACCCCGGCTCGACAGGTCGTAGAGGCAGGTGACGATGGTCTGGTTCGACACGGCTCGTGCTGGGGCGCGACGCGCTGCACCTGAGGGTTCGGCGATGCGACCTCAGGGCCCCGTAGGCCCGGTCGGACCGGTCGCGCCCGCTGAGCTCGGACCCGTGGGGCCGGTCGGACCGGCCGGTCCCGTCGCACCCGCGCTGCCCGATGGCCCGGTCGGCCCCTCGGACCCGGTCGGTCCTTCGGGCCCGGTCGGCCCGGCGATGCCGCTCGGTCCTTCGGGCCCGGTCGGCCCCTCGAGCCCGGTCGGACCGGTCGGCCCCTCGAGCCCGGTCGCCCCGGTGCTGCCGGGAGGTCCCTCCGAGCCCGGCGGCCCGGACCTGCCGGCGGGTCCGGTCGGTCCCTCGGGCCCGGCGGGCCCGGTCGGGCCGAGGAGGGCCGCGAGCGTCTGGTCGTAGCTGGCCATCGCCGCCGCCGTGCCGTCGGCGTCCTCGCCATAGACGCGGGTGACGCTGAAGCCCAGGCTCTTGATGGCAGCCACCACGTTCTCTGTCACGGCCAACGGTCCGCCCACGACCACCACGAGATCCGGCGCAAGCGACTCGAGCGCGCTCCTCGTCGTGCTCGACAAGGACGTGGGGGACGTGAGGAGCAGCGGCATGCCGACCTTGCCGGCAACAGAGGCCGCGACGGCGGCGTCGAACGCGGTCAGGTTCTGGGCCACGAAGACGATCTTGCGAGGCTGGGAGCTCGCACCGGCGGTGAGAGATCCGAGCCCTCCGGTCGCGGCGAGGATGCCGCCGACGGCGGCCCCTCCGCCACCGAACAGGATCGCCCGACGACCGACGCGGCGGGTGGCCAGGTCTCCCCGCTCGTGCGCCGCGGGATCGACCCTGCGTGGTCCACGTCCGCTCGTGCCGTCAGGTCCGCTCTTGGTCGACTCGGCCATGACCCCCCTCGTGCGTGGTCGGCGGGGACCTCAGATGATCGGGAGGAATGTAGCGCACTTGACATCGGCGCCGCTCGGTTCCTGCCGCGCCCGACCCTCGGCGGATGGCAGACTCTGGCAGGACACCTCGGTGCGAGGCGCCCTGCCCCGCTCGGTCGTGTCGCGCCATGATGGCAGGAGGCGATCGTGCCGAGGCGGCGAGACGACGAGCCGAGAAAGGGTGGACCGAGCGGTCCCGCAGCCCGGGGGCGCACCGATCGCATGGGCCGACCAGGAGCGAGTCATCGATGAGCAGTCCACGAGCCCTCGTCCTCACCGGGGACGTGGGAATGGGCCACCACGTCGTGACCGAGGTGGTGGCGGCCAGCCTCTCGCAGATGGGGTGGTCGACCGAGGTCCTCGACTGCATGGGGCTCCTCGGGCACCCCTACGCGCGCGCCGCAGACTGGGTGTTCCGCCGTCTGACGGCCATGCCGGCTCTCTACGACGCGATCCACTTCTCCCACTTCCGCACCGGGAGCCGGCTGGCGATGGCCATGGACCGCGCCGCGACCGCTCGGCTCGTGCCGGCTCTCACCGCCTACGTCGCTGACGACGAGGTCGAGGTGATCGTCTCCACGTTCGCCACGGGTGCATCCGCGATCGGCAAGCTCGCCTCCGGCGCGAAGCTCCGCCGGACGCCGGCGACCGTGGCGCTGTGCACCGACGTCTGCCCTCACAGCCTGTGGGTGCGCGAGGGCCTCCATCTCTTCCTCGTGACCTCGGCCGCGGCCGCCGCGGCGGTCCGCAGGTACTCTCCCGCACCGCCGATCGCCGTCGTGCCGGCGCCGGTTCGCCGAGCCTTCCACGACGCTCCATCCCAGCTCGAGGCGCGGCTCTCGGTCGGTGTCGATCCCGCGGCGCGCTGCGTGCTGCTCATGGGCGGCGGCTGGGGCCTCGGCCCGCTCGCAGAGACCGCGGACGCGCTGGGGCGTCGCGGCGTGGTCGTCTTGGCGGTGGCCGGGCACAACAGCCAGCAGGCTCAGGCGCTGGCGGCGATCGCCGACCGTGTGCCGAGCGTGGTGCCCTACGGGTTCACCGACCGGATCCCCGAGCTGATGGCCGCGGCGGACCTCGTGCTCACCACGCCGGGCGCCACGACCTGCAGCGAGGCACGGGTCGTCGGGCGACCGCTCGTGCTCCTCGACGTGATGCCGGGGCACGGCCGGGACAACGTCCAGCACGAGCTCGAGCTCGGGGACGCAGACGTGTGCGATCCCCACCCTGGGCGCCTCGTCGACTGCGTGCTCGGCGCCCTGGAACGGGTCGCTCCCTTGGACGCGAGGCGCCCTGCGCCCGATCGCTTCACCGAGGAGCTCGCCGACGCCCTCTCGATGGTCGGGATCCTGCCGAGCACACCGGTGCGACGGGCGAGCTCGGCACCTGGCGAACCCGCTGTGCCGGCCGCACCGCGGTCGCGGTCGAAGGAGGTCCTTTGACGATGCTGCGTACGCTGTTCCTCCATCCCCCCTCCTACGAGGGCTTCGACGGAGGCGCCGGCTCGAGATATCAGGCCCGACGGGAGATCCGCTCGTTCTGGTACCCGACGTGGCTGGCCCAGCTGGCGGCGCTCGTGCCGGGCAGCCGGTTGGTCGACGCGCCGGCCGCAGGGCTCGGCCTGGCAGACGTGCTGCCGCTCGCCGCGGACTACGACCTCGTGGTCCTGCACACGAGCTCGCCGTCGTTCCCCGGCGACGTCGAGGTCGTCGAGGCCTTGAAGGTGGCCAACCCCGCCCTCACCGTCGGTTTCGTGGGCGCCAAGGTGGCGGTCGAGCCGGAGCGGTCGCTCCTTGCGTCGAGGGCGATCGACTTCGTCGCCCGTGAGGAGTACGACTTCACGATCGCAGAGATCGCCGAGGGCCGACCGCTCGAGGAGGTCGACGGGATCGTGTACCGCGCCCCGGACGGCACCGTGGTGCGGACGCCCGACCGGGCGATCCTCGAGGACATGGACCGGCTTCCTTACGTGACCGAGGTCTACAA
>JAJYMD010000252.1 GCA_021787255.1 Actinomycetes bacterium
GGGGAGATCGAGCTCGCAGACGTCCACTTCGGCTACCGCGAAGGCCCGCTTGTGCTGCGAGGAGTCGACCTCCACCTGCAGGCGGGAGAGCGGCTCGCGATCGTCGGGCCGAGCGGCAGCGGAAAGTCCACCCTCGCGATGCTCGTCGCCCGCTTCTACGATCCGACGTCCGGCGTCGTCCTCGTGGACGGGATCGACGTGCGCCGCGTGGCGCTCCGGTCCCTTCGCTGGCAAGTCGGGATCGTCTACGAGGACAGCTTCCTCTTCTCCGACTCGGTGCGCGCCACCATCCCCCATGGAAGGCCCGACGCCAGCACCGAGCAGACCGAGGCCGCCGCGCGGGCCGCCAACGCCCACGAGTTCATCGAGGCGCTCCCGCGCGGGTACGACACCGTCGTGGGCGAGCGCGGGCTCACCCTGTCGGGCGGCCAGCGCCAGAGGATCGCGCTCGCCCGCGCCATCCTCTACGACCCCCGCGTCCTCGTCCTCGACGACGCCACGAGCGCGATCGACGCCCGCACCGAAGCGGAGATCCACGACGCGTTGGCCATGCAAGAACGGACGATGATCCTCGTCGCGCACCGGCGGTCCACGCTCCACCTGGCCGACCGCGTCGTCGTGCTCGACCACGGGCGGATCGTGGAACAGGGCGCGCACGACGAGCTCGTCGCGCTGAGCCCGCTCTACCGCTCGCTCCTGTCCGGCCTCGAGTGCGAGGAGCACGAAGAGGAGCGGCTCGGGCGCATCGAGGCCCTCGTCGCGGAGCCAGATCCCGGTCCGGAGCCAGATCCCGAGCCGGTGCAGGCGCACGCGGTGACTGCGCCGCCCGCAGTTCCCAGCGCCGCCGCCATGAGGGTGGCAACCATCGGCCCGGGCCTCGGAGGCGGCGGCGGGGGCTGGCGCATGAGCCTCGTGCCGACGCCCGAGCTCCTCGCCCGCGTGGGCGCGCTGCGGCCCTCGCGTGATGTCGCGCACGTCGACCTCGAGCGCGAGGCTCGCCAGGACCGGACCTTCCGTCTGGCCACGCTCTTCTACGAGTTCCGCTGGCCGCTCCTCCTTGGGCTCCTCTTCGTGGTGGCCGACGCCGTTGCAAGCCTCGCGGGCCCGATCCTCGTGAAGACCGGCATCGACGCCGGGGTGACCGCCCGCTCTGCGGCCGCCCTCTTCGCCGCGGCCGGCCTGTACCTCGCGATCACGGTCGCCGATCTCGGGGATCAGGTGGCAGAGACGTTCGTCACCGGCCGCACCGCGCAGCGCATCATGCTCTCGCTGCGTATCCGGATCTGGGCCCAGCTCCAGCGCCTCTCCCTCGACTTCTACGAGAACGAGATGGCGGGCCGGATCATGACCCGCATGACGACCGACGTCGACCAGTTCGAGTCGCTTATCGAGAACGGGGTGCTGTCCGCGCTCGTCGCAATGGTCACGTTCGTGGGCGTGGGGGTCGCGCTGGTCGTGATCGATCCGGAGCTCGGGCTCTGCACGCTCTCGGTCATCGTGCCGCTGGCGGGCGCGACCGTGGTCTTCCGTCGCAAGGCGGCCGTCTTGTACGACCAAGCCCGAGAGCGGATCGCGATCGTCAACGCGGACTTCCAAGAGAGCATCGCCGGGGTGCGCGAAGCCCAGACCTTCGTCCACGTCGACGCCACGCTCGAGCGGTTCCACCGCCTCGGCAGGGACTACCTGGAATCGCGCATCCGGGCGCAGCGCCTGGTCGCCACCTACTTCCCCTTCATCCAGTTCCTCTCGGGGATCGCCCAGGTCATCGTGCTCGGGCTCGGCGCCGCGCTCGTGGGCTCCGGCCACTTGACGACGGGGGCGCTCATCGCGTTCTTCCTCTACATCGACATGTTCTTCTCTCCGATCCAAAGCCTGTCGCAGGTCTTCGACGCGTGGCAGCAGACGCGCGTCTCGGTCGGCAGGATCTCCGAGCTGATGCAGATCGAGACCCGGACGCCTGAGCCTCCGGCGCCCGAGCCGATCGGCCGCCTTGCCGGCGAGCTCACGCTCGATCGAGTCCGGTTCTCATATCCCTCTGCGCCCAACCGCCCCGGGATCACGCCCCAGCGCAGACGCGGACCGGCAGATCCGAGACTGCTCCTCGCGGTCGACGCGCACGCGCGCAAGCCACCTGAGGCACTGCGCGGCGTCGACCTCGGCATCGCGGCGGGCGAGACCGTCGCGCTCGTGGGCGAGACCGGTGCGGGCAAGTCGACGGTGATGAAGTTGATCGCGCGCTTCTACGACCCTGACGCAGGCGTCGTCGCCGTCGACGGTCACGACCTCCGCGACATCGCGCTCGGCGACTACCGCCGCCAGCTCGGGTACGTCCCCCAAGAGGCGTTCCTCTTCTCGGGGACCGTGCGCGACAACATCGCCTACGGCAGGCCGGACGCCGACGACGCGGCGGTCGAGCGGGCGGCGCGAGCGGTCGGCGCGCACGAATTCGTCTCACAGCTTCCCGGCGGCTACCACCACGTCCTCTCCGAGCGCGGCCGCTCGCTGTCCGCCGGCCAGCGCCAGCTCGTCGCCCTG
>JAJYMD010000200.1 GCA_021787255.1 Actinomycetes bacterium
GGACGAGGTGCATCCCGGTCGTGTAGTCACAGAACGTCGTCGGGTAGACGCTGAGCGGCAGGTCGTCGCTCTGGCGCCGCCACATGAGGCCCGTGTAGGCCTGCGCGAGGACATCCTGGCCGCCTTTGTGCCGGAGCGGCCCGCGCTCGCCGAACCCGGTGCCCGAGACCCAGATGATCCTGGGGTTGAACGCGCGCACCGCCTCGTAGCCGAAGCCGAGACGGTCCATCACACCCTGGCGGAAGTTGCTCACCACGACATCCGCGCAGACGAGCAGGCGGCGCAGGACCTCCTTGCCGTCCTCGCTGCGGACGTCGACCGTGACGCTCTTCTTGTTGCGATTGATCGACAGGAACACCGGGTTGTCCAGCCCGTCGGGGTCCGGGATGGAGGTCCTGCTCAGGTCTCCGGCGCCCGGCCGCTCGACCTTGATCACCGTCGCGCCGAAATCACCGAGGATCTGCGTGCAACACGGGCCCATGTAGACCTGGGTCAGGTCCACGACGGTGACCCCGACCAACGGTCCTGGCGCGAAGGAGGCCGCGCCATCCGCGGGCTCCGGGCGCGGGTGCGCCTCATCGGGGTGCCCGGCGTCGTCGGTCTGCGAGCCCGAAGAGCGCGCGGTCACGCCAGTGGTCCTGCCACCTCGACGGTGGCGTTCGGCGCGGGGACGTCTCCTGGGTCTGCGCCCTGTTTGCGCATGCCCTCTTGGATCCGGCAAGCAGGCACCTCCCTCACGGGCACGCGCTCTTGGACGCTCAGCGCCGCAGCGATGCCGGCGGCCTGCCCCATCGCCATGCACGGCGGGATCTCCCTCGAGATCCGTTGCGCGTCGGGGGTCGCGGAGTAGTGGCGGCCTGCGACGAGCAGCTGATCGACCTCCTTGGGGAGAAGAGCACGATAGGGGGTGTAGTAGTCGCGCCCCCTGCACACTGCGTCGGGGAAGTGTCGGCAGCTCTGGACGTCGTCTTTGGTCACGACGTACTCGCCTTCGAGCAGCCTGGTCTGACGGACACCGATCTGCTCGGCGGTGTCCACGACGAAGCAGCGCTCGAAGCCGGGAAGCTCTGCGCGGGCCAGCTCGACAACCTCCGCGATGCGCGTGCGCGCCTCGCGGTCCGCAGCAGTCAAGGACGCCGGGTCCGTCCCGTCGTAGCCGGTCATGTGCGGGCAGTTGCACCAGACGATCCCTGGCAGCGGCGTCTTCAGCCACCATAGGTCCCAGGCGCCGCCGAGGAGGCGCTTGATCTTCCGGTCGACCCGACGGGCCTCCTGCTCGTTCGCGAACCTGAACTCCTCGGCGGCCTCCGTGTCGACCCCCCCGAGCCGGAACACGAGGGTCACCATGTACCTGTCGTGCACGAAGGCCGCCCCTGCCCTGGACGCGACGTCGAGGTCGCCGGTGGCATCGACCACCACCTCACCGAGGAACGCCTGCCTTCCGGACTTGGTCTCGCAGACGACCCCCTTCGTGGCACCGTCCTCCACCAGGGGATCGGAGAACCAGCTGTGCAACCGGAGCTTCACCCCGCTCTCGTGCACGAGGTCAGAGGACACCCGCTTCCACCCGTCAGGGTCGAAGGCGACCGCATAGCAGATCGGCTTGATCGGCTCGCGAGAGTGGAAGTCGAACAGCCCCCACCTGCTCCAGCGTCGCCACGTCTCCGGAGAGGACACACGGTCTTGCTCAGGGGGGTAGACGGCAAGCCCGAGGGCCTCGAGACGGTCGACGTACTCCTCCACGATCCCGGTGACGCTGATCTCCGACCCGTTGCACATGTCGTCCAGGACGAGCACCATCCCGCCTGACGCGAGCCCTCCGAGGGACCCGTAACGCTCGAGCAGGACGACGTCGGCACCCACCCGCGCGGCCGCGACCGCAGCGCTGACGCCTGCAGGTCCCCCTCCGACGACGACCACGTCGGACCGCCCGACCACCGGGGCGTCCGCGCCGGTCACGCCACGGCCTTCCTCGTCTGCATCCCTTCCTCCCTTTCCCTTTCTCCCGAGCGCCGAGCAGGAGCGACCCTCCAGGTGCTCGAGGACGGCTCGGATCCGGGGCTGCTCACGTCACCGCACCCGAGCGGTCCGCCGCCTGGGCTCGCGTCCGGGAGACGAGCGGCGTGTCCACCCCCACCCTCCCGACTCCCGACGCGCCGCCGGGGGAGCCGAGCGGCTCCCGGCGGCCGGGCAGGACCTCGAGGAAGAACCGCGCGTTGTCCTCTCTGAACGCGAGCCACCGTGCCGGCACCTCGTCGTCTCGGTAGATCGCCTCGACGGGGCACGCCCCTTCGCACGCGCCGCAGCCGATGCACTCGTCCGGGTGCACGTACACGGCTCGAGCGCCTTCGTAGATGCAGTCGACCGGGCACACGTCGATGCAGCCACGATCGAGCACGTCGATGCAGGGGGCGGTGACGACGAAGATCACCGGTCCCTCGCCTTGGCCAGCGCACGGTACTCGCGCGCTCGGAGACGATGGAGCCGCGGATCGCGTCCTGGACCATCTCCGAGAGGCCCTGGGACTCGTCGATCGACGGAGACAGCCTCTCGAGCAGGGCCGCCGAGGCCGCCGCCTCGAGCGCCCGGCGGACTCGGTGCACGAGATCTCGTATCCAGCACTTCGGTACACCATGTCCTCTACACTGCCGCCGGTCAAGTCCCGCAGGTGAGGCAAAAGGCAAGCAGGCAAAAGAGCTACAAGAGAGGAACGAGGCCGTTGCCCGTCGATTACGTGCTGGAAGACCACGTCGCGTGGGTCACGCTCAACCGACCGGAGCGACGCAATGCCCTCGACGCCGCGATGCATGCCGAGCTCGCTTCGATCTGGGCCGAGATCGAAGCGAGCGCTGACGCGCGGGTCGTGGTGCTCACGGGGGCAGGCGACCAGGCGTTCTGCGCAGGCGACGACATGAAGAGCGAAGGGGGCAAGACCGGGACGGACTACTGGCTGGACTTGCGTCCTGACGGCTTCGGTCATCTGACGCTGCGCCGGACGCTCTCGGTCCCCGTCCTCGCCCGCGTCAACGGCCACGCGCTCGGCGGCGGGTTGGAGCTGGTGTGCGGGTGCGACCTCGCGGTCGCCGCGGACAGTGCGGAGTTCGGCTTCGTAGAGCCCCGACTGGGCCGCCTCCCGCTCGACGGGGGGATCGTCGCCCTCGTGCGCCAGCTCCCTGCCAAGTGGGCCATGGAGGTCCTTTTGACGGGACGCCGGTTCACGGCAGAGGAAGCGGCCCGTCTGGCGCTCGTGAACGAGGTCGTCCGCCCGGACGAGCTGGACGCCGCGGTCGAACGATGGCTCGGCTGGCTGCTCGCCTGCGCGCCGCTCTCGCTCCGGGCGATCAAGGCGGTCACGAAGGCCACGGAGGGCATGACGGCTCGCCACGCACGGCTCCAGCAGGTGCCCGAACTGCTCGCATGCCTCGGGTCGAACGACGGGCGTGAAGGCGTCCAGGCGTTCCTCGAGAAGCGCGCGCCGAGATGGACCGGCACCTGACGCCGAGCACGTCCACCGGCGCCGACCACGCGACCGACCCCAAGCTCGCGCTACTCGGTAGGGTGTGGGCCGTCCAAGGCCGATCGGGAGGCTCACCGTGGACGTCCAGCCGATCCTGCGCGAGCTGTTCCAACGGTCCGACCTGCCGAGGACCGCGCTCCTCCCCGGAGACCCGGGTCGCGTCGACCTCATCTGCCGGAACTGGACCGACACCGAAGAGGTGCACGCCGTGCGTGGGTACCGTGCCGCCCTCGGACGGCTGACATCGGTCCCCATCGCTGCGATCTCCACCGGGATCGGGGGACCTTCGAGCGAGCTCGTCGTCGCCGAGGCGGCCGCGCTCGGCTTCACCTCCCTCATCCGCGTCGGGACGAGCGGGAGCCTTCACGAGCGCGTACGTCCCGGCGACCTCGTGATCAACGAAGCGTCCGTCCGCCTGGACGGCACCTCGGAGCTGTACGCACGAGCCACGTACCCCGCCGCCGCCGACCACAGGGTCACCGCAGCGCTCTGCGACGCTGCCGCCGCGTTGGGATGCACCTACCACGTGGGGGTCGGCTGCACCTCGGCGTCGTTCTTCGCCGGGCAGGAACGCGCGACCCCCCAGGGATACCTACCGCCGGCCGCGCACGGCCTCATGGAGGAGATGCGCGCGCTCAGCGTGCTGAACTTCGAGGAGGAAGCTGCGACGCTCTTCGTCCTCGGCCGCCTCCTTGGCGTGCAGACGGGCGCTGTGCTCGCGATCATCGGCAACCGTGTCTCGGGCGACTACCCGGACCCGACCGAGGCGGTTCGGCGCGCGGTCGACGTCGCGAACCGGGCGGCGGTGCTGCTGCACGCTCGGACGGCCGTCGAGGCACCGAAGCGAGCCGGGGAGACGGCCACGTGAGCCACGTGAGCGCTCCACCTGGCTGGGGATGCCGGCTCATCCGTGAGGCCGCGACGTACCGGGACGGCGTGATCTCCATCCTCGACCGCAGACGGTACCCCCTCGACGTCGTCCGGGTCGACTGCCGGAGCGTGGAGGAGGCCGCCGCCGCGATCGAGCAGATGGTGACCCAGAGCGCCGGTCCCGCTCGCGTGGCCGCGTACGCGATGTGCCTCGCGGCGAGGGAGCCGGCTGCCAACGGCGAGACACGCGCACGCCACCTGGCGGACGCCGCGACGCGCCTCGTCGACACCCGTCCGACGAACGACCAGATCGCGAACGTCGTGAACGAGATCCGAGCGTTCGCCTCCGCCGCGCCCGGCGGAGGGACCGAGGAGGAGATCCTCGGGTTCCTCGAGAGCCGCTGGCGCGCGCGCGACGCCGAGCTGCGGCTGCTCGGCTCTTCGGGGGCCGACGTCGTACCGCCGACAGGACGCGTCCTCACGCACTGCTGGGCGGAGCACGGGCTGATCGCAGTGCTCGAGGCGTGCATCGCGCGCGGGGACCATCCCGGCGTCTACTGCACGGAGACCCGGCCCTACCTCCAGGGTGCGCGCCTCACGGCATCGAGCGTCATGGAGCTCGGGCTCGAGGCAACCGTGGTGACCGACGGCATGGCCCCGTGGCTCATGGCCCAAGGAATGGTCGACGTGGTCGTCGTGGGCGCCGACCGTGTGGCCGCCGACGGATCGGTGGTGAACAAGATCGGCACCCTTTCGGTCGCGCTCGGCGCCAAGCATGCCGGGATCCCCTTCTATGCGTGCATCGTCGAGCCGGACCTTTCGGTCGCCACCGGAAGCCAGGTCGCCATCGAGGCGCGCGACCCCGCGGAAGTGCTGAGCTGTCTGGGCGTGCGGACGGCTGCCCCAGGCTCGCACGGCTGGTACCCGGCCTTCGACGTCACCCCGGCCGAGCTCGTGACCGGTCTCATCACCCCGCGAGGGGTCCTCGCCCCGCCGGACCTCGCCGGAGCCTTCGATGACACGTCCCGGAGCGTGGCCGGCGGCGCGCCGGCGAACGCCGCGGCGGACCGCCTTCAGAGCTCCCGCCTCACTCGCCGTAGCGGCGCCTGCGCATCTCCTCCCACACGGCGTCGAGCTCGACCCCGGTGAGGATCCTTGGTACGCCGTAGGAAAGCGACCGGCGGTACACGCCACAGAGCCACTCGAGCAAGAGCGCGCGTTCGTACGCGCGCTCGAGCGTCTCGCCGTAGGTGAGCGCGCCGTGGTTCTCCAGGATCGCAGCGCTGCGTCCGGCAAGCGCCGTGCCCACCGCGCGCGCGAGGTCCACCGATCCGAACCGGGCGTAGGGGGCCACTCGGACCGGACCCCCCAGCGCGACGATCGCGTAGTGGACCGCCGGGAGCACCTCGAGGGTCGCGGAGAGGGCGACCACCTCCGTCGAGTGCGTGTGGACCACCGCCCGAGCGTCCGTCGTCACGTACACCTCGTGGTGCATCGGCCACTCCGAGGACACCTCGCCGCGTCCCGACACCTTGGTGCCGTCGAGGCGCACGACGCAGACGTCCTCGGGTCGCATGGACTCGTAGCTCGCCCCCGACGGCGTCACCACGACGTGGTCGCCCACCCGTACGCTGAGGTTGCCGGCGGTGCCGACGGCCAACCCGTCGGGGCCGAGGCGCCGGGCGTAACGAACGATCTCTGCGCGCTCGGCCTCGAGGTCGTCGCCGTCCGCGATCCGCTGCGAACCGCGCGCACCCGGGTCGGCCCCGGGGCCGTCAGCTTCTGGACCTGACGCGCCCACCGCTCACCTCAGAGGGGATCGGGGCGACCCCGAACGATCGGTCCCAGCGATGACGGCTCTCTGCGGGCGCTCCTCCACCTCTCCGGTCGACGCTCTGACGACCAGACTCGGCTGCAGCGTGACGCGTGCGGCCGCGTGAGCTCCACGCTCCTTGGTTCGGTCGAGGAGCTCGATGCTCGTCATCGCGAGCTCGTCGGTGGGCTGTCGAACGGTGGTCAACGGAGGATGAGCGACCGCGCTGAACCACACGTCGTCGTACCCCGTCACCATCAAGTCGGACGGGACGCGAACCCCGGCCTCGTGGCAGGTCTGCAAGACGCCGAACGCGATGGCGTCGTCCCCGCATACGACTGCGTCGGGCAGACGGTTGCGTACCAGGAGCTGCTTGCTCGCGTCACGACCCCAGTCGGAGGTGAACTCTCCAAGCGCCGGATCCGAAACGGGACGGAGGCCGAGACGTCCCACGGTGGCACTGAATGCCTTCAGCCTCCGTCGTGCAGTCGAGCTCTCGTCCCGAGCGCTGACGAAGTGCACGGTCTTCGCCCCTCTTTCGGCAAGGTGCGCGAGGACCAGCCGGATCCCGACCTCGTCGTCGACCCCGATCCAATCTGCGTCGAGACGGTCGGCTTCCCGGTCCAGCTGGACGACCGGCACTCGCTCCGCGACCCTGGCCAAGGCAGCACGGCTCCTCTTCGAATCGCACGGCACGATGATGAGCCCGTCGATGCGACGCTCGACCAGCTCCTGCAGCCGACGGCCCTCGAGCTCTGCATCGCTCCCCGAGGCAGACAGGAGGAGCGTCCGACCAGAGCGTTGGAGCTCCTTCTCTACGGCCTCGGCGCACATCGCGAAGAAGGGATTGGCGATGCTCGGGACGATCATGCCGACAGTGCTCGAGGACTTCAGACGCAACCCCTGCGCGAGGGCATTGGGTCGGTACCCGAGGTCCTCTGCTGCACGCCGTACCCGCGCGACCAATTCAGGCTGGACGTGACGCTTGCCGTGCAGCGCGCGAGAGACGGTCGCGACGGACACGCCTGCGCGATTCGCGACGTCACGGATGGTCGGCGTCTGGGCGTCCCAGAGACCCTCTCTTTTCACGCTCTCCACCGGATCCTCCCGGGCGGCAGCCGGCCTTGACGCACTTCCGCTCGGCCGCTATCGTACCCTTGATGGAGGGAAAACGTTTTCCATTCCCGCACGGGGCCCCGGCGAGCGGTCAGTCGGGCCAAGTCCACACCCCGCGCCCACGAACGCACAGGTCAACACCAACCAACTTGATCGCGCACCGCAGGTCTATTACGATTCCGTGACGCAACGGAGGGAGGGGTCGCTTGCGCCAGACAGTGTCCGAGCGAGAGGTCGCCTTCTACCGAGACAACGGCTTCGTCGTGCTCCCCGACCTGCTCGACCCACACGACCTCCGCATCTGGCGCCACGCGGTCACCAGAGCGCTCGGCGAGCGAACGGGTCGGTTTCCGAGAGCCGACTCTCAGTACGCGCCGTTCTTCAGCGAAGTCCACGAGTACCATGACAAGGTCTTCACGCAGAAGATCAACCTGTGGATGACGAGCCCCGACGTCCGGGAACTGGTCCTCGACCGGCGCCTCGGACGCATCGCCGCCACGCTGGCCGGCGTCGATGCCGTGCGCATCTACCTCGACCAGGCTCTCGTCAAGGAGCCCTACGCCAACCCCACCGCGTTCCATCTCGACGTTCCGTACTGGGCGTTCAGTGCAAGCAACGCGCTGACGATCTGGATCGCGCTCTCGGACGCGACCGTGGAGAACGGGTGCCTCTGCTATCTCCCCGGAACGCATCGCGACGAGCGGTACGACAACGTCCAGATCGACAAGGACATCGGCGCGTTGTTCGACGTGTACCCGGACTGGGGGAAGATCGAGCCGATCTTCTGCCCCGTGCCCGCAGGGGGGGCCGTGGTCCACAACGGGCTGACGGCGCACGGCGCCGGTGCGAACATGACCCCCCACCGACGAACCGCCATGACCGTCGCGTACATGCCCGACGGCGCCCGCTTCAACGGGTCCCAGGATGTGTACACGAAAGAGCAGGTCAGAGGCATGGCGCTCGGCGACGTGCTCGACGACGAGGCACAGAACCCGCTCGTCTTCTCCGTGTCTACGGGCTCTTCGGCACGTTCCTCGCACTGACCCCGTCGATATGAGCGTCCCGTGATCGGTTTTGAGTCTGTGACAGAGGGCGAGCAGCGATGACGGTCACGCAGCCGCCGCAGATGACGGTCCCCGCGGAACCCTCACCCGCAGGCCGCCCCAGACGACGACCTCGCCGCCAATGGAGCTTCGCCCAGCGCTACGGGGTGATCGGCGTGTGGGCCATCCTCATCGTGATCTTCGGCGCGCTCAAACCTGCCGAGTTCTTGACCACGACCAACTTCGAGACGATGTTCGACTCCCAAGGGACCCTCCTGCTCCTCGCGCTCGGGTTCATCGTTCCCCTCATCGCCGGCGAGATCGACCTCTCTTTGGCCGGGAGCTTCACCATCGAAGTCGTGCTCATCGGGAGGCTCGACATCGTCCACCACTGGGGCTATGCGCCGGTCTTCCTCTCGATCATCGGGCTCGGCATCGTCGTCGGCCTCCTCCAGGGCTTCCTCATCGTCACCCTCGGACTGAACTCGCTCATCGTCACGCTCGGTACCGGCACCGCGTTCCTGGGCATCGCCCTCGGCATCGACACAACGCCGAGATCCGGCGTCGGCGCGGGGTACGCCCAGGCGTTCTCCGGCTCCTTCCTCGGCCTCGAGCTGTCGTTCTGGCTCGCGCTGGTCGCGGTGCTCGTGACGTGGTACGTCTTCTCCTACACGCCTCTCGGCCGGCGCATGTTCTTCGTCGGTGCCAACCCGAACGTCGCTCGCCTGTCAGGCATCAACGTGACGCGCATCAAGTTCTCCTCGCTCGTCGTCTCGAGCGTCGTCGCGGCCCTCGCGTCGATCGTCGCCGTCGGTTACCTGAATGGCACCGACCCGACCCTGGGATCGGACCTCCTCCTGCCGATGCTGTCCAGTGCGTTCCTCGGGACGACGATGTTCGACGTCGGTCGCCCGAGCGCATGGGGGACCTTCGTCGCGACCTACCTCTTGGTGACCGGGTACACGGGACTCGAGATCATCGGCCTTGCCGGATGGATCCAAGACGTCTTCTACGGCGGGGCGCTCGTGATCGCCCTTGCCGTGTCGAGCCTCACGGTGAAAGGAGGTGTGGGAAACACGATCGGGCTGACGGTGGAGGCCCAGTAAGCACCGCGTGCGGCAGGGTTCGCAAGGTTGCAAGCACGCGGTCGGCGCAATGACATGACGTTGAGACAATGGAGGTCGCTCATGATCAGGAATCGAAGTGGCTGGCAGCATTCGCTTGTCGCGGGGTGCGCCGTGCTCGCCGTCGCGCTCGGGACGAGCATGCTCGCCACTGGCACCGCGACCGCGACCGCGGCGCATGCCGGCGGGCAGCGCGAAGCTGGCCTCACCGGGCCCCAGGTGAAGGCGCTGAAGCGCGCGCTGAGCGCGACAGAAGGAGCATCCAGGTTCGTCGCGCCCGGGCCGGCGCTTCCCGCGGCGAAGGTCAGGGCTCTCAAGGGTGACTCGATCATGTTCCTCGGCGTCGGCGAGAACACCTTCAACACCGAGTACCTGACCGGTGTCCAGCAGGCAGCGAAAGCGGTAGGGATGCACGTCATCTACGACAACGCGCTCACAGCGGCGACACAGGTCCACGACATC
Source organism: Actinomycetes bacterium (assembly GCA_021787255.1). The sequence continues at coordinate 9,946 of JAJYMD010000200.1, forward strand.
GACAGCGCGATCGCGCAGAACGCGAAGGCGATCATCCTCGAGTGCATCGTGCCCACATCGGTGTCGAGCGCGCTCACGAAGGCCAAGGAGGCGCACGTGACCGTCGTCGTCGGGTGCACAGGAGACCCGCGCCTGCCCACAGCGAAAGTCAAGGCCTTGGGGGTGTTCGGAGAGGTCACCTACAGCTACACGCACTCGGGAAAGCTCATCGCCGAGTACGACGTGCTGAAGACCGACGGCAAGGTCGATGCGCTCGTCCAGTGGTTCAAGGGGCTCGGCGCGTCCGACGACACGGTCGCTGGCTTCAAGTCGGTCCTGCAGAAGTACTGCCCGAAGACCTGCTCGGCGACCTACACCGACATCCCGCTCACCTCGAGTGGCGAGACCTCGACGCTCCAGAGCTCGGCGACGGCGGCGGTCGCGAACCCGTCGGTCAACGTGTTCTTCCCCGTGTACGACTTCATGGTCACATACGACGAGCCGATCATCACGTCCGCGCACGCCAACTCGCGCATCATCCTTGCGACGCAGAACGCGGATCTCGCGCCCATGCAGGAGCTCGCTGCCGGCAACACCGCGATCAAGGCCGAGGTCGGCGACCCGACCACCTGGGAGGGCTGGGCTTCTGTCGACCAGGCGTTGCGAGGGATGGTCGGCATGCCAGCCGTCGCGAACGAGCACGTGCCCACCAGGCTGTTCGACACAGCCAACATCAAGAAGATCAACCTGAAGGCTCCGCTCACAACCTGGTACGGGCCCGCGAACTACCGCCTCGACTACGAGAGACTGTGGGGCGTGGCGAAATAGGTTGCGGCGTCGTCCGCGAGCTCGGCACGACCGCCGGGGGCGTACCCGGACGCCTCCGGCGGTCGCCGGTCTCCTTCTTCCTCACCGGTCCCAATGGAACTCGCTGTCGAACACCTGACGAAGTCCTTCTCCGGCACGCCGGTGCTGAACGACGTGTCGTTCACGCTCAAAAGCGGCGAGGTCGTGGCCCTGCTCGGTCAGAACGGCAGCGGGAAGTCCACGCTCATCAAATTGCTGACCGGCTTCCACGTTCCGGACCCCGGGTCCAACGCGGCCCTCGTGCTCGACGGCACTCGGTACCCCTTGCCGGTCGTCGACCAGCAGCTCCCGGACTTCAGGATCGGGGCGGTCCACCAGGACCTCGGGCTCGTCGTGTCCGCCAGCGTCGGAGAGAACCTGCTCCTCGGGCAGCCGGGGACGACGGGGCTCCGCCCCATCCGGTGGTCGAAGTTCTACGCAAAAGCCGACCAGATGCTCGCCCGCGTCGGCGCGAAGAACGTTCCGGCGCGCGCGGTGGTGCGAGACCTGCCAGCCGTCCAGCGCGCGGCCGTGGCGATGGCCCGTGCCGTCGGGCATGTCGCGGGGCGCGGCCTGCTCATCCTCGACGAGGTCACCGCCTTCTTGACCCAAGACGGTGTCGACGAGCTGTTCGAGCTGGTCCAGGAAGCGTCCAAGGCCGGGGTCATGGTCCTCTTCGTCTCCCACCGGCTGGAGGAGATCTGGCGCATCTGCTCCCGGGCGATCGTGCTGCGCAACGGCAACCTGGTCGCCGACACGAACCTGCAGGGCAAGACCAACGACGATCTGGTCGACGCGATCGTCGGGCAGCCGCTGGACTGGCTGTACCCGCCCAAGAGCGAGGTGTCAGGCCCCGTCAGGCTCCGCCTCGGCGTGGAGGACGAACCGAGGTCCGCTGGGTTCCAGATCCAGGCACGGGCCGGGGAGATCCTGGGCGTCACCGGTCTTCGAGGCATGGGGTACCAGCGCGTCATCCGCACCCTGTACGGGGAGCTGCCGCGGAGAGGGCATCTGCAGATCGACGACGACGAGATCGACCTGCTCGACATGAACCCCATCCGTGCATACCGGCTCGGCATCCGCCTCGTTCCCTCCGATCGGCTGAAGAACGCAGCGTTCGGCGACGCGAGCGTGAGCGAGAACGCGTCGCTACCGGTCCTCGCGCAGTTCATGCGACACGGCCTGTACCGGCGAAGGTCCGAGGCCGCCTGGGTCGAGGAGCTCGTGCACGACTACGGCATCGTTCCCCAGGACCCCGTTGTCCCGTTCCGCGCGCTCAGCGGCGGGAACCAGCAGAAGGTCGTCGTCGCCCACTGGCTCGAGACCCAGCCCCGGGTGCTCTTGCTGGACGAGCCGGTCCAGGGCGTCGACGTGGGAGCGAGACGCGACATCTTCCTGCGCATCGTGCAGTCTGCGAACAGCGGTGTCACGATCGTGTACTCGTCGAGCGAACCGGACGACCTGGCCGAATTGTGCCACCGGGTCCTCGTCTTTCGCGACGGACGGATCTCCGGCGAGCTCTCGGGGGCCGCCGTCACCGCGCACAGCATCAGTCGCATGAGCTGGACGGCTCCTGGCGACGCCGAAAAGTTCGAGGCGGAGCACCATGGATGAGGTGGGCATCGTGGCGGACGACATGACCACGCCCGGATGGTCATGCGACGCCCCTGCTCCTGCTCCCGATCACACTCGCGCCGGCGCAACCGCCTCGGTGGTCGTGGTCGGTTCCATCAACACCGACCAGGTCGTGCGCATCGAGCGGCGCCCAGGCCCAGGGGAGACGGTCGGCAACGGGACGATCGAGCTCCACTCGGGGGGAAAGGGCGCGAACCAGGCGGCGGCCGCAGCTCGCTGCGGCGCGACCGTGGCGATGGTGGGCCGCGTCGGCAACGACCCCTACGGCCATGCTCAGCGCGAGGCCCTCTCGGACGACGCGCTCGACGTCTCCTTCGTCGAGGTGACCGACGGCGTCCCGACGGGCCTTGCGATCGTGATGGTGACCCCTGACGGCGAGAACTCGATCATCGTCGTGCCGGGCGCCAACCGGCGTCTCAGCGCTGCGGACGTGGACGCCGCCGCGCCGCTCGTCACGACCGCCAGGGTCCTCGTGGCCCAGCTCGAGGTTCCCCTCGAGGCCGTGCAGCGAGCCGTCGATCTCGCCGCAGAAAGCGGCGGTTTCGTCGTCTTGAACTGCGCGCCGTTCAGCGCACTGCCGGTCTCCGTCCTCGCCTCGACGACCGTCCTCGTCGCCAACGAAGTCGAAGCCGCCGCGCTTGCCCGCTGCCCCACGGGGAGCCTCGAGGAGGCCTTCGACGCCGCGTCTCGGATCCACACCATGGGGCCCCGCTACGCGGTGATCACCCTGGGTCCCCTCGGAGCGGTGGTCGTGGGTGCCCACGAGCACGCGCACGTTCCCGCGAAGAGCGTCCCGGTCGTCGACACGACCGGCGCAGGGGACGCGTTCGTCGGGGCCCTGGCAGCCGCCCTGTCCAAAGGGCGCGGCATCGTCGACGCGGTGCGCTTCGGGGTCGACGTCGGGTCCGCGACGACCACGAGCTTCGGGGCGCGTGCGGTCGTCCCCAGCAGGCTCTCGTCGTGACCGAGCCGAGATCGCCGACGCCAAGCGGTACCGATCGGACGCCGCCGATCGCCGAGCAACCCCAGCCGGACGCCGGTCGTGCGCGCAAGATCGTCCTCGACTGCGACCCGGGGCACGACGACGCCGTCGCGATCACCCTCGCGGCCGCCAGCCCGGCCGTCGACCTCGTCGCGATCACCACCGTCGCCGGCAACCAGACCGTCGACAAGACGACGCGCAACGCCTGCGTGATGTCCAGCCTCCTCGGCCTCACCGAAACCCCCGTGGTCGCGGGCTGCGCGGGACCGCTCGTGCGCTCCTTGCGCATCGCGCCGGAGTTCCACGGGCAGTCAGGTCTCGACGGTCCTGCGCCCGTCGTGCCGGTCGTGCAGCCGTCGCCCGGTCACGCCGTCGACCGGATCATCGACGTGCTGATGGCGAACCCCGGCGAGGTCACGCTCGTCGCAACCGGGCCGCTCACCAACGTGGCGATGGCCCTGCGCAAGGAGCCCGCGATCGTGTCGGCAGCTCGCGAGATCGTCATCATGGGAGGTGCCTACGCTCGGGGGAACATCACGCCCGCGGCGGAGTTCAACGTCTACGTGGACCCGGAGGCTGCGCGGGCGGTGTTCGAGGCGCCGTGGCGCCTCACGATGCTGGGCCTCGAGGTGACGCACCAGGCCACGTTCACCCGCGCCGAGGAGCGCCGGCTCGAGGAGATCGGGACGCCCCTCAGCCGGTTCCTGGTCGAGCTGCTGCGCTACTTCCGGGATGCCTACCGGTCCGCAGCCGGGTTCGAGGATCCCCCCGTGCACGACCCGTGCGCCGTCGCCTACGTGATCGACCCGACGCTGTTCGAGGTGCAGAGCGCACGCGTCGAAGTCGAGACGGCCGGGGTGTGGACGACGGGCATGACGGTCACGGACTTCCGGCCCGCGAACGCCGACGCGCACCGCGTCGGGGTCGGGACGGCGCTCGACCGCAGTAGGTTCTGGGACCTCGTGCTCACGGCCGTCGAGCGAGCCGGGAGCGCCCCTGCGGACCCCATGGCCGCGAGGTCCTAGGTGGCAAGCCCCGTGAGATCGGA
>JAJYMD010000415.1 GCA_021787255.1 Actinomycetes bacterium
CCGAGGGGGCCGGGTGGGCCGCCGAGCGGGTCGAGCAGCTCGTGTGGGCCCTTCGACGAGCCACGCACGCGAGGGCTTCGTGACCCACCAGACCGGCGCGCCGGGGGGTGCGGGCCGGTCAGCAACGACGAGGCGCGGCGTCACGCGTACGCAGGCTGCGGCGAGCTCCGCGTCGGTCCCCGAGGGGTCGAGCGGCGCGACCGTCCGTTCGGCCGCGAGCACGGCGAGGAAGACGACGGCCTGTGCCAGCGGGTCGGACATGCAGACGCCGACCGTCTCGCCCCGAGCGAGGTCGACGTCTTCGAGCCGCTCGGCCCAGCGCGCGGCGATCCGGCCGAGCTCGCCGTAGGTGACGGGCTGCGCCTCGCGTGCGGGCTCCAGGTACGCGCATCCCCCCGAGGCCGCCGACCGGAGCCCCAGCAGCTCACCGACCGACGCGCCGGACCTGCTGGAGACGGACCGAGCACGCCGCGTCGCGTAGGTCAGCGCCACGTCAGTACGCCATCCTCGGATCGCGGTAGTGCTTGAACTCGAGCAGGTTGTCGAAGGGGTCCCGCAGCACGAAGGTGCGGTGCGCTTCCGGCATCCCCTCGAAGCGGACCGACACGTCGAGGAAGAACGGCAGCTTCCGTAGCTGCGCGAGCTCGTGCAAGAGGTCGAAGTCCTCCCCCTCGAGGAAGGTGACGCCGAAGTGGCGCGGGTAGAGCGAGAGCGGCCCCATCTGTGGCTCGGGCTCGGTGAGGTGGCAGACCACCTGGTCGCCGAAGAAGTCGAGCGTGATCCGGTCGGGGTAGCTCCGGGCGAGCTTGCACCCGAGCCCTGTCACGTAGAAGCTGCGAGCCTCCTCCAGGTCCGATACCGGGATCGCGAGGTGGAAGAGGTGCTCCCTCACGGCCCTCACCGCGCGGGCTCCTCGAAATCGGTCAGCGTGTCCGCGCGCAGCCCCAGGCGGAGGGTCTCGAGCGCCAGGACCCCCGCCGGTGCGACGTTGCCGAGGTTCACGTCGGGACCGACGAGGCGCACCATGTGCGCCTGGAGCGCGGTGGTCGGCGCTTCGAACAGCAGGCGGTCGACCGGCAGCTCGCTCACCAGCTCCTCCACGAGCCCGGCGCGGAGCCGGCCGTCTGCACGGCAGATGCCTGCGGTACCGCTCTCCCGTGACTCGAGCGTCACGAGGAACGCGCCGGCGGCGAGGTCGTCCTGCACGTACTCGATCCAACGACGGGGCACGAGCCGGTCCGAGCGCTCGGCGTCCTTGAAGCCGACCTCCGAGACGACCGTGAACTCGGCGGCGAGCTTGCGAACGTAGCCGGTCTTCTCCAGGTTCGACAGCTCGATCGTCCCGTTGGACACCTCGACGAACCGGCACGACCACTCGTGGCACAGAGCGCGGAAGTCGTCGAAGCGGTCCTGGAGGACGTGCTTCTCGAAGAGCGTCCCCCCGAAGTAGTAGTCGACGTCGTTGGCTCGGAGCAGAGCGATCTTCTCGCCGAGCTCGGCGGACACGAGCGCGGTCCCCCACCCGAACTTCACGAAGTCGAGGTACTCGCCTGCGCTGGCGACGATGTCGCGCAGCGTCCCGAGCGGGACACCTCCGTCCACGACCATGGTCAGCCCCTTGCAGCGCGGCTTGCTGGCGCGAGCCGGCAGGGTGAGCGTCGTCCGGTTCATGCGTCCTCCGTTGCTCGTTGGGAAGTGGGTGCTCGTTGGGAAGTGGGTGCTCGTTGGGAAGTGGGTGCTCGTTGGGAAGTGGGTGCTCGTTGGGAAGTCGTGGGGTCCTCCTCCGGTCGCACGGCTTCCACAGCCGGGAGGCTGCGAACCACCGGGACGCCGTTCTCCACCTCGGGCCACGCCATCCCGTCGGGCCCGACGCCGTCGAGCCACGCGAGCAGGATGCGGATGACCCCGCCGTGGCAGACCAGCACGACGTCGCCGGAGTGGCCCGAGAGGATCCGGAGGGCGCACCTCACGGCACGCTCGTAGAGCTGGCGGACCGACTCGCCGCCTGCAGGAGCGGCGTCCGCGTCCACCACCATCCCGCCTGCGACGCCGGAGCACTCGGGACGGAGCGACAGGCTCGAGGTGCCCTCGGCGACACCGAGGGAGCGCTCCCGAAGCCCCGGATCCACCTTCACGCCGAGCGCCAATGCCCTCCCGATCGGTGCGGCGGTCTCGAGCGCTCGCCTCAGGTCGCTCGACCACACGGCCGTGGACGCGGGACGTGCGCGGGCGAGCTCGCCGGCGCAGTGTGCGGCCTGCTCGCGCCCGAGATCGCTGAGGCCCGGGTCCTGCTGTCCCTGGACGAGACCGCCTGCGTTCCACTCGCTCTCACCGTGGCGCACCAGCCACAGTCGCCGGAGTGGCGCGCCCGCACCCGCCGGCGGGTCGGCCGCGGCTCCGCCGGAGACCGGCGAGAGAGCGGAGAGCGGCGAGAGACCGGAGACCGGCGAGGAACCAGACATCGTTGCGGTGGGGCGGCTTCCCATCCCGATCATCCTGGCATCACAATTTTGTAACGGAGTTGGC
>JAJYMD010000216.1 GCA_021787255.1 Actinomycetes bacterium
GGTCACCTGCGCACACCTCCTCGGGTGGGCGGCGCTGCTCGAGGGCGTCGACGTCTGGGGGCTCGACCAGACCGGCCTGTCGCAGAAGGCCGGGCCGGTCATCTCGGACCTCCGCATCGGACCCGGCGCGCAGGACCGGTCGAACGTGCTCGGCGACGAGTCGGTCGACCTGCTCGTCGCGGCGGACCTCGTCGCCGCGAGCACCCCGGCCGTGCTGGCGAGCCTCGTGCCCGGGCGCACCACGGTCGTGGGCTCGTCCGCGCCCAGCCTGAGCGGGCCCATGGTCCTCGGGGTCGAGGCGCGCGAAGTGCCGGTCGCCGAGCTCGAGGCGAGCCTGGTCGGCGCGGCGGCCGGCGACCGCGTGACCTTCCTCGACGCGGTCGCGGTCGCCCACGCGGCGGGCGCCCCGGCGACCGCGGCCAACGTGGTGCTGCTCGGCGCGGCGAGCCAGCTCGGGGCGGTGCCCGTCTCCGCGGGCTCGATCGCCGCGGCGATCGAGCGCAACGGCGTCGCGGTCGACGCCAACCTCGCCGCGTTCGAGGCCGGGCGCCGCTGGGTCGTGGCGCACTCCGCCGGCGCCGCCGGCCCGGCCGGCCCCGCCAGCCCCGCCAGCCCCGCCGGTGTGGCCAGCGCCCCTGCCCCCGCAGGCCCGGCCTGGGCCGGTGCGCGCCTCATGGCTGCGATCGACTTCTCCTCGTTGCCGGGCGCGGACCGTGCGCACGTCGAATGGCTCGCGGGGGACCTGGTCGACTACCAGGACGAGGCGCTGGCGCGCCGTTTCGTGGCGCTGGTCGCAGAGGCCGCCGACGCCGAGCGGCGCGCGGGCGGCGACGGCCGCCTCACCGGCTCCGTCGCGTCCGGCTACCACAAGCTCCTCGCCTACAAGGACGAGTACGAGGTTGCCCGTCTCCTCCTCGAGTTCCCTGCGGTGGACGCCTCGGAGGGAGAGACCACCTGGCTGCTCCACCCGCCCGCGCTCCGGGCGAGGGGGCTGCGCCACAAGATCCGGCTCGGGGCCTGGTCGCGTCCGGCGATGCTGGCGCTCAGGTCGGCCAGGCGGGTCCGGGGCACCCGGTTCGACCCGTTCGGCAGGACGCAGCTCCGCCGGACCGAGCGGATGCTGCCCCAGCAGTACGCCGACGCGATGCGCGCGGTGCTCTCTCAGCTCTCGCCCGAGCGCCTGGAGGCAGCGATCGGCATCGCTCGGCTCCCCGAGCGCGTGCGAGGCTACGAGCGCGTCAAGGAGAAGAGCGTCGAGTCGTACCGGGAAGAGCTCGCCGAGCGCCTGGTCCGCTTCCTGCAGGCGTGAGCCCCTCCGAGGGCAGGATCTCCCAGACGCGTACGTGGTCGTAGACGAGCGACGTCCTGGCGTCGACCACCTCGCTCCGGCTCGTCACGTGGTCGAGGACGAAGTCGCGCAGGTGCGCGACGTCGTGCGTCGCGACCTCCACGAGGAAGTCGTCGGCTCCCGTGAGCGTCCACACGGCGAGCACCTCGGGCGCGCCCAGCATCTCGTGTTGGAACGCCCGTACCGAGGCGGTCGTCTTCGGGCGGAGCCGGACGCTCACCATCGCGCGCAACGGCCGCCCGATCGCCTCGAGGTCCACCTCCGCGTGCCACCCTTTGATCACGCCCTGCGCCCGCAACGCGCGCACCCGCTCGAGGCACGTGGACTGCGCGATCCCGACGGCGTCGGCGAGGTCCTTGTTGGTCTGGCGGGCGTCGCGCTGGAGGAGCTGGATGAGGGCAAGGTCCGTGGCGTCGAGCTGTGGAGATCGGGTGTCCACCGCGTCAGGCTACGTCGCGAGCACGGCCGTTTCCCGGGTCAGCGCAACCGCCTCGCTGCCTCGATCGCGATCGCGTGCACGAACGCGGCTCTCGGTCCGGGCGAGAGGGCGAGCGGGAGCAGGACGGCGACGGAGCGCCCCGAGCGGATCACGACCACGTCGCCGACGATCTCGGCCTCGGCTCCGTGCGACTCGAGCGGGACCCCGAGGCGGAGCGCGCTCGCGGGCGCCCCGACCGGTCGGAGCCGGAGCCGGGCGATCGTCAGCTTCGAGGTTGTGACGCCCGCCTGCGACCGGCCCGAGCCGAGGGTGCGTCCCAGCATCGGACCGACGCACGACGTCGCCTTCGGGCTCGAGAACAGGGCGAAGAACGCGCGGGCGGCGCGTTGCGCCGGGAAGACCGCCACGGTCTCGAGCACGAGCTCGAACCTCGAGGTCCTGGCGAAGGCCGCCTGCGCGCTCGGCGGGGCCTTGTCGATCCGGGCCGTCGAGACGCCCTCGCACGCGGCGACCTGCGACAGCTGCGACGCCGTCGCCGGCGGTCCGCTCCCCGACGCGCGAGCCGGCGGAGCTGTGCGCGTGCCTGTCGCCTTCCATCCCTTCGGGAGGTCCGAGAGCCGCAACAGCTCGTGGTGCGCCTGCGCCTCGCTCGGCGCGTTGCCGGGCGCAGCCTGGGCCGGTCCCGGGGCGACGAGCAGCCAGCCGCCTGCCGTCGTCGCCGTGAGCACGGCTGCGCAC
>JAJYMD010000294.1 GCA_021787255.1 Actinomycetes bacterium
CTCGACGGTCGCGATCGCCGCCCCCTCGACGTCGATCGCGACGTCGGCCTCCGCGCCGTCGCCGCCCAGGTAGGCGAACTCGCAGTGGTACCGGCTCATGCCGACAGCACCGCCAGGACGCGGGTGAGCGCACGGACGCCCTCGACGCAATCGACCTCGTCCGCGCGCTCCGCGGGGCTGTGACTCACGCCCGAGGGGTTCCGGACGAACAGCATGGCGGTGGGCACCTTTGCGGCGAGCACGCCCGCGTCGTGGCCGGCACCGGTCTCAATCTCGGGCACCCCGACCCCCACCGCGTCCACCACCCGGCGGCGCAATGCCACGTCGAAGGCGACCGCGGCGGTCCGCGACTCCTCGAACTGCGCGAGCGTGACCCCATGGCGCGCCGCGGCGGACTCCGCGCGTGCGACGACGTCAGCCACGATCGACTCGAGCACCGGCTCGTGCCGCGCGCGGGCGTCCAGCCAGGCCTCCACCGACGCAGCGACCGCGTTGGTCGCGTTGGGGTGGAGCACGGCGCGGCCCACCGTGGCGAGCCCTCCGTGCACGTGAGCCGCGTCACGAGCCGCCAGGACGGTCTCGGCGAACGGGAGCACCGGGTCCCTGCGCTCGCCCAGCGCGGCGGTCCCGGCGTGGTCAGGCTCCCCGCCGAAGCGGAGCCGCCACCGCCCGTGCGGCCAGATCCCGGTCGCAACGCCGATCGGCGCTCCCTCGGCCTCCAAGAAGCGGCCCTGCTCCACGTGGACCTCGATGAACGCGGCGAGCCTCGACAGCCGCACGCCGTCCTCCCCGATCATCGCGGGGTCCGCGCCCGCTGCGCGCATGGCGTCGGCCAGGCTCACCCCGCTGGCGTCGCGTAGCGCCCGGGCACGCGCCGGGTCCAGCTCACCCACCGAGAGCCGGCTGCCCAGGCACGCGACGCCGAAGCGCGCGCCCTCCTCCTCGGTGAAGGCGACGACCGCGATCGGTCTTTGCGGTACGTGCCCAGCCCCGCGCAGCTCGTCGAGCGCGAGGAATGCGGACACCACCCCGAGCGGACCGTCGTAGGCACCACCGCCCGGCACGCTGTCGAGGTGGCTCCCTGCGGCGATCGACCCCGCCCGCGGCGGGCCGTCGGAGGGGTCATGCCCCCACCACGCCCACAGGTTGCCGTTCCGGTCCTGCTCGAACGCGAGGCCCCGCGCGGCCGCCTCGCTGTGGAACCACGACCGCAGCTCGGCGTCCGCCTCGCCCCACGCGAACCGGTCGTAGCCTCCCTCCTTCCGCCGGCCGATCGGCACGAGCTCGGCCCAGAGCCGGCGGAAGCGTGTGACGAGCTCGCTCACGTCTCCCTCACCCGCGCCGGCTCACCGGATGGGGCCGGCTGCGGCGGCTGCCGCGTCGACCACCCCGCCCGCCGCGATGAACTTCTCCGCCGCGGCGAGCTCGGGCGAGGTGAACCTGTCGCGCCCCATCCCACCGACGTGCTCGCGCAGGCTCGCCACGACCGCAGCGGTCGCCGGAGCCGGAGCGAGCGGCCGTCGCAGCTCGAGCGCTCGTGCCGCGGTCACAAGCTCCACGGCCAGGATCCGCCGGAGGTTCGCGACGGCCAGCCGGAGCTTGCGCCCGGCGCTCCAGCCCATGGACACGTGGTCCTCCTGCATCGCCGAGCTCGGGATCGAATCGACACTCGCGGGCGCCGCCAGCCTCTTGTTGTCCGAGACCATCGCCGCCTGCGTGTACTGGGCGAGCATGAGCCCCGAGTCGACGCCGGGGTCGGCAGCGAGGAACGGCGGCAGCCCATGAGACCGCGCGGGGTCGAGCAGCCGGTCGGTGCGGCGCTCCGCCATCGACCCGAGGTCGGCGATCGCAATCGCAAGGAAGTCCATCGCGTAGCCGAGGGGCGCGCCGTGGAAGTTGCCGTTGGAGCTCACCTCCCCCGAGTCCAGCACGACCGGGTTGTCGATCGTCGCGGCGAGCTCGCGCTCGGCGACCGCCGCGGCGTGCGACGCGGTGTCGCGTCCGGCCCCGGCAACCTGCGGGGCGCAGCGGCAGGAGTAGGCGTCCTGCACGCGTGGATCGCCCGTGCGGTGCGAGGCGACGATGGCAGATCCCGCCATGACGCGGTACATGTTGTCCGCGCTCACCGACTGGCCCGGGTGGGGTCGGAGCGGCGCGTGGAGCTCCGGCCGGTACGCCTGGTCGGTGCCGAGGAGCGCCTCCACGCTCATCGCCGCGGTGACGTCGACGGTGCGCACCAGCAGCTCCAGGTCGGCGACGGCGAGGACCAGCATCCCGAGCATGCCGTCGGTGCCGTTGATGAGGGCGAGCCCCTCCTTGGCGGCGAGCCGCACGGGCGGGGTCCCCGCGCCCGAGAGCGCCCGGGCCGCCGGGATGCGACTGCTCCCGTCGGCTGCGAGGACCTCACCTTCCCCCATCATCACGAGCGCGCAGTGCGCGAGCGGCGCGAGGTCGCCGCTGCAGCCCAGTGAGCCGTGCTCGGGCACGACCGGCGTGATCCCCGCGTTCAGCATCGCGGCGAAGGT
>JAJYMD010000100.1 GCA_021787255.1 Actinomycetes bacterium
AGGAAGGCGAGGTACTTGCCGTCGCTGCTGAAGACCGGCTCGTCGTCGACGAAGCGCAGCCGGGTGACCTCCACGACCTCGCCGGTGGCGACGTCGGCGAGCTTGATGTGGCGGAGCGGCTCGGGGCCCGCCTCCGACCAGGCGACGAAACGCGAGTCGGGCGAGAACGCGAGGCCGCTCGCGTCGCCGTGGGCCGAGGAGGACACGGTCCGGAGCTCGCCGTCGTCGACACGCACGAGGACGACCCGCCCGTCGTGCGTCGCGACCGCTGCGTGCGCGGCGTCGGGGGAGACGGCGAGGTCGAGCACCCGGCCGAGCGCACCTGCGCCGACGCGCCGGCGCTCGGCAGGCAGCGGCCCGTGCGCCGGCACGGTCTCGATCGCGTCCTCGCCCTCGGCGTCGGTGACGAAGAAGACCTTCGCCGATCCGCCGCTGCCGACCGCGACGGGAAGACGCGCCCGCGCACCCGAGCCGCCGCCCAGCAGTCGCGCTGGGCCCTTCTCGTGGGTGAGCCAGTGCACCTCCCCGCGCACCTCCACGGCGCTCGCGCGCCCTTCGTGGTCCGGGGAGTGCTCCCCGAGCACGTCCGCGGCCTTGAGCACGCGAGCGGCGCGCCCACTCCTCGGCGCGCCAAGCCTGATCTCGATCCGGACCGGGGTCGAGTCCGGCGTGAGCTCGTCGATGCGGTAGAGGTCGCCCGCGCACTGGTACACGACGACGTGCCCGTCGCTCGAGGCGGCGCGTGCGTAGAAGTCGCCGTGGTCGCTGTGGCGCCGGAGGTCGGAGCCGTCGGGGAGGGCCGAGTAGACATTGCCGTAGCCCTCGTGGTCCGAGACGAACGCCACGCGATCGCCGACGAACATCGGGTCCTCCAGCTGGCCGTCGAGCTCTCGGAGGTACGGCGAGAACTCTCCCTCGCCGCGCGCGTCGATCCATAGCGCGGCGGCAGTTCCGCCCCGGTAGCGCTTCCACGACGCGCCGCGGCGCAGGCTCTGGTTCACGCCCAGGACGACGGCCCCGCCAGGGCCCCTGCCGAGCGCGCTGATCGGGCCGTACGGAAGGCGCTCGAGCCCGGAGCCGTCGATCGCTACCGAGTACGCCCACGTCGCGCTCCGGAACGGCTCGCCCGCGGACGAGACGAGCAGGATGCGGCCGTCGGCCGTCCAGCCGATCGGGTGCGTGGCGTCGTCGCCGAGGTAGGTGAGACGCCGGGCGTCCTCGCCTTCGGTCGAGACGAGGAAGATCTCCGGCCGTCCGTCGCGACGGCTCGCGTACGCGACCCACGACCCGTCAGGCGAGAGCGCGGTGAACGCGGCAGGCGCGCGGTCCGCCGTCAGGCGCCGGGCAGTGCCGCCGGTGGCGGGAGCCAGCCAGACGTCGTCGTCCGCGACGAACGAGAGCTGCTCGCCCCGGATGCTGGGGAAGCGCAGGTAGCAGGGCTCGGTCACGGTTGGGACCGTACCTGACGGGCCACCTGCGGAAGCGCAACGGGCCGACGCGCCCGCGCGCCGAGCTGCCGACGCAGCCGGACGCCCCCAGCGGCACCAGCCATGACGCTCGTCCGTCTCCGAGCGCGTCGTGGGCACCCGGTGCCGAGCGGCCTAGGATCGCGGGCGGTCTGCGACCTGCCCGGTGCAGGCCATCGGGAGAGGTGCCAGAGTGGCCGAATGGGGCGCCCTGCTAAGGCGTTGCACTCTTACGGGTGCCGTGGGTTCAAATCCCACCCTCTCCGCGGCAGGGGCTGGGCGTCGGCGAGCCGACTGACGAGCGAGCCGGCCGGTGGTTGCGGCCCGCTCGACGTGGGCCGGGATGCGGGATCGTCGAGGTGCGACCCTGGAGCAACTGCGCTGCGCACGTGACGCGAGCCGCTTCCGAAGGAGGAAGGATGCCCAAGGGGCGCTACTGGCTGGAGACGCTCGGCTGTCCGAAGAACCAGGTCGACTCGGACAAGCTCGCCGGGGTGCTCGAAGCCGACGGGTTCGCACGCTCCCTGGCTCCCGAGCAGGCCGATCTCGTGGTCGTGAACACGTGCGCCTTCATCGAGGCCGCGCGTCAGGAGTCGATCGGCGCGGTGCTCGAGCTCGCGGCGGTCCGCCGTCCGGGCGCCAGGCTCGTCGTCACGGGTTGCATGGCCGAGCGCTACGGCGAGGAGCTTGCCGCTGCGCTGCCAGAGGTCGACCTGGTGGCGGGGTTCGGTCGCCGGCCCGCCCCCTTCGACAGAACGGCGAGCCGTCCGCCCCCGGCGCCGTCCGCCCCCGTGGCGCTCGTGGCCCGCCGCGGCCGGCGCCGCCCGCCGGATGCCGGCTCCTTCGATCTCGACCTCCTCTCGCTTCCTCGACCGGCGTCGGTCGTACCCTGGGCGTACGTGAAGGTGGCGGAGGGGTGCGACCGGCGTTGCGGGTTCTGCGCGATCCCCTCGTTCCGAGGCCCGCAGCGTTCTCGCCCGCCAGCCGAGGTCCTCGCAGAGGTGCGGTCGCTCGCGGCGGACGAGACGATGCCGGTGAGAGAGGTTGTCCTCGTCGCCC